>CBFGNA010000041.1:0-11150 GCA_965650045.1 uncultured Polaromonas sp. | reverse complement strand
TAGTTGACGTCGCCGTTGCCGGAGCGGTAGGCCAGGCCCTTCTCCTCCAGCGCCGCGATCATGGACAGCATCTGCGGCACGTACTCGGTCGCGCGCGGCTCCAGCGTCGGCGCTTCAATCCCCAGCGCACCAATGTCCTGGTTCATGGCCACAATCATCTCGTCGGTCAGCGTGCGGATGCTGATGCCGCGCGCGACCGCACGCTTGATGATCTTGTCGTCGATGTCGGTGATGTTGCGCACATAGGTGACGGCATAACCACTGGCCTTGAGCCAGCGCTGCACCACATCAAAAGCCATCATCATGCGGGCGTGGCCGATGTGGCACAGGTCATAAATTGTCATGCCGCACACGTACATGCGGACCTGCCCGGGCACCAGCGGCGAAAAATCTTCCACGGCACGCGACAGCGTGTTGTAAATGCGCAGGCTCATGAATGTCTGGAATTTCAGCCCGGCTTGAAACGCCGGACCGTTGAAAATGCTGGAAGCGGGGGCAAGAATAAACTATACCCCTCAGATACAATCGCCCAGTATATCCAGCTGGTCAGGGCCCGTGCAGCGCACTGCGACACCGGCCTTTGCAGGCTCATGTTTTTGTGCCAGCCACCCCAATGCGTCCCAGAGGAAATATGTCCAAGTCCGCTTCCGTTTCGAGCACACACCTGTCGGCCACCTTGCGCGGATTGGCCCTGGCCGCCATGTTCTCGGTGTCGGCGGCCCACGCCGACGACTACAGCGATGTGAACGACCTGGTGCGCTCCGGCAAGCTGACAGAGGCCATGGCCAAGGCCGACCAGTACCTGGCCAGCAAGCCACGCGATCCGCAAATGCGCTTCATCAAGGGCGTGATCCAGACCGAAGCCGGCAAACCTTCCGACGCCATCAGCACCTTCACCAAAATCACCCAGGACTATCCGGAGCTGCCCGAGCCCTACAACAACCTGGCGGTGCTGTACGCCGGCCAGAACCAGTTCGACAAGGCCAGGGCTGCGCTGGAGATGGCGATCCGCACCAACCCGAGCTACGCGACAGCCCACGAGAACCTGGGCGATGTGTATGCCAAGCTGGCCAGCCAGGCCTACAGCAAGGCGCTGCAGCTGGACGGCGGCAACGCCGGCGTGCAGCCCAAGCTGGTCATCATCCGGACGCTGTTCGGCACGGACGCGAAGGCGCAAAAACCAGCTTCAGGCAATGCTTCGGCAGCGGTCCCTGCGCCGCCGGCCGCCACACCGGCGCCCGCCCCTGCGCCTGTGCCAGCCCGGCCCGCCGTGGTCACGCCACCGCCCGCGGCGGCAACACCCCCGGCACCCGAGCCCGCGCCGGCCCCTGCGGCATCGGTCAGTGCCGCAGAAAAAGAAGTTGAAGCAGCGGTGCGTGCCTGGGCCAGCGCCTGGGCCGCCAAGGACATGGCCGCTTATCTGGCCGCGTATGGCAAGGACTTCGACACCCCCGGCAAGCAGTCGCGCAAGGCCTGGGAAGAAGAACGCCGCAGCCGCATCGTCGGCAAGTCGCGCATCAGCGTCAAACTCAGCAACCTCTCCGTGTCGGTCAAGGGCAGCAAGGCCACGGCCAAATTCAAGCAGGACTACAGTGCCGATACGCTCAATGTGTCCAGCCGCAAGACACTGGACATGGCCAAGGCGGGCGAACGCTGGCTCATCGTCAGGGAATCCACCGGCGGCTGATGCGGATGGCCGGCACCCCACCGCCACAGGCGCCCCAGGGCGCCCCGATGACTTCTTCTCCTGAGCAGACTTTCATGCAACGGGCCGCCGCCACGCTTTTTCTGCTTGTGCTTCCAGCGCTGCTCCATACGGCAGCCGCGAAAGACACACCGTCGAAAGAAAGCCGGCGCAAAGGCAAGGACGCCGCCAGCGAAAAGCGTGCGCGCATGGCCCACCCGGCGCCCCTGGCGGCCGCCCTGGCCCGGGACGGTGAAGCCGAAGCGCGGTTGATCGAGATTTACAAACTGGCCGGCCAGGCCAAAAGCCGTGAGGCTTTGGCCAAGGCCGAACGGCTGGTGCATGACCATCCGAATTTCCAGCTTGCACAACTGGTCTACGGTGACCTGCTTGCAGCGCAGGCCCGCCCGCTGCGCACCCTCGGCGATGTGCCCGACGGGCCGGCCCAGGCCGGCGCGGGCATGCTGGGCGACCTGCGCCAGGAATCGTTGTTGCGATTGAAAGCGTTGCGCGAGCGCCCGGCCGCCGGGACCATTCCCTCGCAGTTCCTGGCTCTGTCACCGCGTAACAAACATGCGATTGCGGTCGATGCCTCACGCGCCCGGCTTTACCTGTTTGAAAATACCGCCAACGGGCTCAAGCTGCTGGCCGACTACTACGTTTCCGTCGGGAAATCCGGTGTCGAGAAAAACTCGGAAGGCGACTCGCGCACCCCGCTGGGCGTTTATTTCGTGACCAGCAACCTGGACCCTAAGTCGCTCAAGGACTTTTACGGTGCGGGTGCCTTGCCCATCAACTATCCCAATGCGCTGGACCTCAAACGCGGCAAAACCGGCAGCGGCATCTGGCTGCATGGCACACCGCCGGCGCAATTTGCGCGCGCGCCGCTGGCCAGCGACGGGTGCGTGGTGCTGGCCAACCCGGACCTGGAGCGCATCATCCGCACGGTGGAAGTGCGCACCACGCCGGTGGTGATCGCCCCCAGTCTCAAATGGATTGCACCGCACACCGCGCGGGCCGACGCCAAACCCTTCGAAGACGCCCTGCACAACTGGCAAAAAGCGCGCTCCAGCGGCGACCTGAATGCCCTGACCGGTCTTTACACCAGCGATTTCAACAGCTACGGCAAAACACTGGCCGACTGGACCGCCATGCTGCGGGCCGATCTGGGCAAACATGCTGCCCGCCCGGTGCAACTCAAGGACTTGTCCTACCTGCGCTGGACCGATGCCAGCGACACCATGGTGGTGACCTTCGGCGAGGTGCCGATGGGCGCGCGCACCGGTCCCACCCGGCGCCAGTACTGGGTCCGCCAGGCGGGTCAGTGGAAGATCTTTTTTGAAGGAGTGATTGGATGAGTTTGAACCGGCACACGCGGCGGGCCTGCCTGGCCATCGCGGCCCTGAGCCTGGCCGCCAGCCAAGCCTGGTCGCAAGCCGCCGCCTCGCCTCGCGTGAAATTTGCCACCAGCGCGGGCGACTTCGTGGTCGAGGTCTACCCCGACAAGGCTCCGAAAACTGTCGAGAATTTTCTGCAGTACGTGCGTGACAAACACTATGACGGCACGGTGTTTCACCGCGTCATCAACAACTTCATGGTGCAGGGCGGTGGCTACGACGCCAGCTTCAACGAAAAGAAAACCCGCGCGCCGGTGCCGCATGAAGGCCGCGAGGCGCTGGCCAAAGGCGGCGACAAAAACGTGGTCGGCACGCTGGCCATGGCGCGCACCAGCGACCCGAACTCGGCGTCCGCGCAGTTCTTCATCAATGTCAAGGACAACGACTTCCTGAACCCGACGCCGATTCCACCGGGCGATCCGGTGCCGGAGTTCGAGTACCAGGGCCGCGTCTACAAAAACACGCCGCGCGCGCAGCTGGTCAACGCGCCGCAGCTGTTCGGCTACACCGTGTTCGGCAAGGTCGTCAGCGGCATGGATGTCATCAACAAGATCAAGGCCGTCCCGACAGGCGCGGGCGGCCCCTTCCCCGGCGATGTGCCGAAAACAGCCATCGTCATCAACTCCGCAACCCTCCTCAAATAAACACCATGAGCAATCCCCAAGTCGAACTCCACATTGCCGGCCACGGCGTCATCACCCTTGAACTGGATCAGGACAAGGCACCCAAGTCGGTCGCCAACTTCCTCAGCTATGTCGCCAAGGGCCACTACGACGGCACCGTGTTCCATCGCGTGATCCCCGGCTTCATGATCCAGGGCGGCGGTTTTGCACCCGGCATGAAACAAAAACCGTCGGACGCACCGATTGCCAACGAAGCCGCCAACGGCCTGAAAAACGACAAGTACACCGTCGCCATGGCCCGCACCAGCGTGCCGGATTCGGCCACTGCGCAGTTTTTCATCAACGCTTCCGACAACGGCTTCCTGAACCACACCTCGCCCACGCCCTCCGGCTGGGGCTACGCCGTTTTTGGCAAGGTGGTGTCCGGCACCGACGTGGTTGACAAGATCGAAGCCGTCAAGACCGGCAACAAGGGCGGCCACAGCGATGTGCCGCAGACCGACGTGGTGATCGAAAAAGCGGTGGCGCTCTAAACTGCGCCAGCCCGACAAGGTGCCCATGGCCACGGCCGTGCCCCGGATCGCCGAGCTTGCCGCTCCGGCGGCCTGGCGCACGGTCGATTTCATTTCCGACCTGCACCTGCAGGCCGGGGAGCCCGCCACCTTTGCCGCCTGGCAGGCCTACATGCGCGATACGCCGGCCGATGCGGTGTTCATCCTCGGTGACCTGTTCGATGCCTGGGTCGGCGACGATGCCGTGGATGGCGATCCGTCCGGCTTCGACGCGGCCTGCGCGCAAGTGCTGCAGCAGGCCGGCGAGCGCCTGGCGCTGTTTTTCATGCATGGCAACCGTGACTTTCTGGTCGGTCCAGCGCTGATGGCGCGCTGCCGCAGCACCTTGCTGAATGACCCGACGGTGCTGGACTTTGGCGGCCAGCGCTGGCTGCTCAGTCACGGTGACGCCTTGTGCCTGGACGATGTGGACTACATGCGTTTTCGCGATGAAGTGCGCAGCGCGGCGTGGCAGCAATCCTTTCTGGACAAACCGCTGCCTGAGCGCCAGGCCATTGCCCAGGGTTTGCGCCGTCAAAGCCGTGCGCAGCACGACAGGCGCCGCCTCTCAGGCGAGACCGCCATCGACCTCCATCCCGTTGCGACGCGGCAGTGGCTGCAGGCGGCGAATGCCCCGGTGCTGATCCATGGCCACACCCACCAGCCTGCCACCCATGCGCTGGGAGGCGGCCTCACGCGCGTCGTGCTCAGCGACTGGGATGCCGCGGCCACGCCACCCCGCATGGAAGTGCTGCGGCTCGATGCAGGCGGCCTGCGGCGTGTGGCCCCGGACCAATGCTGAACCGGCTGCTGGGCCTGTTCGCAGGCAAAAAAGCGGAGCGCGATATTCCCGAAGCGCTGTGGCAGTCCAGCCTGGCCGACTTTCCGTTTCTGGCCGACCTGCCGCCGGCGCAGCATGCGCCACTGCGCACCTTGAGCGGACGCTTCCTCAGCCAGAAGGAATTCCACGGCACGCACGGACTGGTCATCACCGACAGCATGGCTGTCGCCATTGCCGCGCAGGCCTGCCTGCCGGTGCTGCACCTGGGCCTGGACTGGTACGACGATTTTGTCGGCATTGTGGTTCACCCGGGCCAGATGCTGGCACGCCGTGAACGCACCGACGGTGCCGGGGTGGTGCATCGCTACAGCGAAGTGCTGGCCGGCGAAGCCATGGACGGCGGGCCGGTGACCCTGAGCTGGCAGGACGTCGCGAGCGCCGGTACGGCCGCCGGACGGGGCTACAACGTGGTCATCCACGAGTTTGTCCACAAGATCGACATGCGCGACGGAACGCCCGACGGATGCCCGCCCCTGCCCTCGCGTGCGGCACGCCAGACCTGGCACGACACCATGCAGGCCGCTTACGACGGTTTTCGCGAGAAGCTGGCCATCGCGGAACGTTTTGGCGGGGAGCCCCCCTGGCTGGATCCGTATGGTGCGAGTTCGCCGGCTGAATTTTTCGCCGTGGCCTCTGAAGCCTATTTCGTGAACCGCCCGCGCTTCACCGAAGAGTTTCCGGCGCTGACAGCGTTGTTTGACCGGTTCTTCAAGAGAAATACGGCTCCAGCCCTTGACTGACGGGCGCTAGCAGCTATCAAAAACGTAGCAAACAAACGCAGCCGTCAAAGGGCGCAGGAGCGGAACCCGCAAAAAATGTCGTCCCGCTCCGGCAGGTAAAAGTTGCGGTACTTCGGGTGTCTCATGCGTGCGCGTGTGGCCATCGATGCGCCGCGCAGCACCTTGTGGCTGCCAAACCAGGGCTGGGAATAATCCGCGTAGGGGTGCGCTTCAAAGCCCGGGTAAGGCCGAAAGCTGCTGCCCGTCCATTCCCAGACGTCGCCCCAGCGGAAGCCGCGCCGCGCC
This sequence comes from uncultured Polaromonas sp., assembly GCA_965650045.1. Lineage (GTDB taxonomy): Bacteria > Pseudomonadota > Gammaproteobacteria > Burkholderiales > Burkholderiaceae_C > Polaromonas. The sequence goes on along the minus strand of CBFGNA010000041.1, from coordinate 5,029 downwards.
ACGGTATGCGCCGCCACCTCCCACTCCACCTCGGCCGGCAGGCGGCGGCCGGCCCAGCGGCACCAGGCGTCGGCTTCCCACCAGCTCATGTGCATGGCGGGCTGGTTGCCGAGCATGCGCATGGGCTGGCCAAAGCGGGTTTGCATGACCGCGCCGCTGGCCACACCGATCTGCTCGACATAACGCGGACCACGCCGGCCTTCGCTGGCCGCGGCCGCCTCCAGCCAAGCCCAACCCGCGGGCTGCCAGAGCCCGGGCCGGTCGTAACCACCGTCATCGACGAACTCGACAAACTGCGACCAGCTCACGGGTTGCGCGTCGATCTCGAACTCGGGAACGCTGACTTCGTGCGGCATCAATTCGTTGTCAAAAACAAAACCCGGTGACGCGGGTGATCCGGGTTTCCAGACCGTGGCCGGCACCCGCAGCGGCTCCTGCACGGCCATGGGGGGCGGCGTGAAAGCCTGCAGCAAGGCCTTGTCCAGCGGAAGGCCCAGGGTCTGGGCGGTGTAGGTCAGCGCTTCGGCGTGCATGTCCTCGTGGAACAGGCACAGCCGGTAAAAATAAAGTGAATCGTCGTCTTCGTCCGCCTTTTCCAGCAATTCCAGGGTGCTCTCCAGCGTGTCCATCAGGTAGGCGCGGCAACTCCCGACATCCGGCAGGTCCAGGCCCCAGCGCGTGCCGTGCGGCACCCGGGCCGAGTCCCACCACTGGTCAGCCCCGGGCTCGATGGACGCCAGGCGGGTGGGCGAAGTCGGACAGCGCCTGCCCCGGCCGCGCTGCGTGTTGCGGCCTATCCACCACTCCTGAAACCAGCCAATATGACCGAGCTCCCACAGGGGAGGATTGATCACGGGCAACCGGGGAACTGCAAACCCGCTGCCCTCCAGTGCCTGCTGGTAATGCCCGAACAGGCGCAGCGTGTGGTTGCGTGCGTCCATGAGGGCTAGTGACAGCAGTTCCCTGCCGGCGCTGCGCATCATGGCCGAATCGATCATGCCGGGGGCCGGCGTAGGCAGCGGTTGGGCTGGGGGGTTGGGAGCAGCGTCTGAGGCCAAGGCAGGATCCTGATACTGATACCGCCGGTCGGGCCCAACCACGTTGGTGAAGGCACGCCGGACAGCCAAGCCAGAATAGCAGACCGCCGCCCGGCGGCCTGCCGGCACGGGCTTTCCCGCACATCAAAAGCCTACATTTCCGTGCCGGATGACCTGTCGGCGGTCGCCGCCCGCCGACTGTCTGGCCGAGCCATCTTTCGTGCCAGATTGCGCGGGCCGGGGCATAGACTGCGCCCACCCGCCGGCCCTGTCCCTGAAGGCGCATGTTTCAACCACTGAGCCCCGTATGACCTCCACTGCGCTGAACCCATCGTCTGAAGATCTGGACGTGAGCATCATGGACCTGAGCCCCTTGGCCTGGGTGCTGGAAGAACTGCGAAAGTCGCTGGACAACGCCAGCAAGGCCTTGAGACGTTTTGTGCGTGAAGCCAGCCAGGCCCAGGGAGCCGAACTGGAAGCCCTCGACGCCAGCCAGTTGCGCCTGGCCCGCCAGCAATTGCACCAGGCGGCGGGTGCCCTGGACATGGTCGGGATGACGGCGCCGGCCCTGGTGTTGCGTGCCATGGAAACCGCGGTCCAGCGTTTCATCCAGACGCCCAGGCTGTGCACCACAGAGGCCAGCAACAAGGTCGAGCTGGCAGGTTTCGCGCTGACGGCCTATCTTGAAGATGTCATGGCCGGCAAGGCCGTGTCTGCCGTTTCGCTGTTTCCCCAGTACCGCGACATCCAGGGCCTGATCGGCGCGGACCGCGTGCACCCGGCTGACCTGTGGGTGTTCGAATGGCGCTGGCTGGAGCCGGCGCTGCCGGTCAGCGTCGGGCCCACGGTGTACAGCGACGCCTCACGGCAATCGCTGGACCGGCTGACCCTCAAGCTGGTTCGCGGCGGCGACATCCGCGCAGCGCAAAACCTGTCGGACATGTGCCTGGGGCTGGCCCAGACCGACACCGAAGTCGAACTCAAGACCTTCTGGAAAATCGCCGCAGGTTTTTTTGAAGCCCTGTCGCTTCGCCTGCTCAAGGTGGACGTGTATGCCAAACGTGCTATTCTGCGCATCCTGTTGCAGTACGCCAACCTGGCGCGTGGCATGCCGCACGCATCGGACCGGCTCGCGCAGGACCTGCTGTTTCTCTGCACCCAGGCCGTCGCCGCACGGGCAGGCGATGCGCCGGTGCTGTCGGCGGTGCGCAGCAGTTATGGCCTGGAGCGTTTCCAGCCGGTGGACTACGAAGCCCTGCAGTTTGACCGCTTTGCCCCGGCGCTGATCACGCAGGCGCGCAAGCGCATCGGATCGGCCAAGGAAAGCTGGTCGTCGGTCACCGCCGGTGACGTGACGCGCTTCAAGATGGTCAGCGACCAGTTCAGCCTGGTGACCGATTCCCTGGTCAAGCTGCATCCGCCCAGTGAGCCCCTGGCCCAGGCGCTGACGCGGGTGATCGATGCGACTGCGGTTTCCGGGCGCGCACCGCCACCCGACCTCGGCCTTGAAGTCGCCACGGCGCTGCTGTACCTGGAAGCGGCCTTCGACGACCTCGATCCGAAAGATTCCCAGCTCACGGTTCGCAGCAACCGCCTGGCACAACGGCTGGACAGCGCCCGTGCCGGCCAGGCGCTGGCGCCGGACCCCTGGATGGAAGCGCTGTACCGGCGCCACAACGACAAACAAACCATGGAAAGCGTGGTGACGGAATTGCGCAGCCTGCTGGGCCTGCTTGAGAAATCACTGGACAATTATTTCCGCACGCCCGACGACAAGGCCATCCTGAGCGCAGTTCCGGCCCAGCTCGAACAGATGCGTGGCGTACTCGCGGTGCTGGACCTGGAACAGGCGGCGCAGGCCGTGGCCCACATGCGCGACCTGGTCAACCAGATGCTGCAGACCGCCATCACGGCGCAGGAAGCCCGCGCAGCCGGAACCTTCGACCGCCTCGGCAACAACCTCGGCGCCCTGAGTTTTCTCATCGACATGCTCAACTACCAGCCAGCACTGGCCAGAAAAAATTTCGTCTACAACGCGGCCAAAGGCGAGCTGCAGGCAAAAACCTCCGAGGGCGAGCGAAACGCCTGAGCGCTGCCAAGAGAGCTGTTAATCTGTGGCGCGGGCGCAGCCCGGCGTGAGGCCATTCCGTGGACAGCAGATCAAAAAAAGGCAAAGTTGTCATCGTCAGCCCGGCTCTCCGGGAAGCGAACAACGGCAACTGGCACACCGCCAGCCGCTGGGCGAGGTTTTTATCGGCCCACCATCACACGGCACTGCTGGACGCCTGGCTTGGCCCCGAGGCTGCACCCGGCGCCGAACTCATGGTCGCGCTGCACGCACGCCGTTCAGCGCCGGCGATCCAGGCCTGGGCGCGACACCACCCCGGCAAACCTTTGGTGATGGTGCTGACCGGCACCGACCTGTACCGCGACATCCAGACCGATGCCGACGCCCAGCAGTCGCTGGCCCTGGCGACCCACCTGGTGCTGCTGCAGGAAGGCGGCCTGCAGGTCCTGCCGCCGGCCCTGCGCAGCAAGGCCAGCGTGATCTGCCAGTCGGCGCAGCCCTTGCAGCCTGTGCGCAAACCCGTCCGGGCCTTCAGGGCCGTGATGGTCGGCCACCTGCGCGATGAAAAGGATCCGCTCACCTGGCTGCGTGCCATCGCCGCGCCGTATGCGCAGCCCATGCGCTTTGAACAGATCGGGAGCGCCCTGCAAACCGATCTGGGACACGCCGCCGATGCAGCCCGCCACGCCAACGCGGGGTATCGCTGGCTGGGCAACCTGCCGCGCGCTGCGACCCGCCAGCACATCAGGCGCGCGCATGTGCTCGTGAACAGTTCGCTGATGGAAGGCGGTGCGCAGGTGATCGTCGAGGCGGTGCAGTCGGGCACGGCGGTGCTGGCCTCGGCCATCAGCGGCAACATCGGCCTGCTGGGACAGGACTACGACGGATATTTTCCCGTCGGGAACCACCGTGCCCTGGCGGCGCTGCTGCAACGCTGTGCCAGCGAGCCCGCCTTTCTGGCACGGCTCGAACAACAATGCGAGGCACGGGCCCATTTGTTCAGTCCTGCCCTGGAACAACGCCTTGTCATAAACTTGGTCAACAGCGCACTGAAAGCCTCCGCATGAATGCCCCCGACAAACTCTCCGCCCCCCTTCCCGCGACGGCGCCCCGCCTGAGCAGCCTGTCGCACGGCGGCGGTTGCGGCTGCAAGATTGCACCCGGCGTCCTTGCAGAAATCCTGAAAAACTCCAGCAACCTGCCGATCCCGCCACAGTTGCTGGTGGGCATCGAAACCGCCGACGATGCGGCGGTTTATCAGCTCAACGACGAACAGGCGCTGATTGCCACCACCGACTTTTTCATGCCCATCGTGGATGACCCCTACGACTTTGGCCGGATTGCTGCGACCAATGCCATCAGCGACGTGTATGCGATGGGCGGCACACCGATCATGGCGCTGGGCCTGGTCGGCATGCCCATCAATGTGCTGCCGCTGGAAACCATCGGTGCCATCCTGCGCGGCGGCCAGGACGTCTGCCGTGACGCGGGCATTCCCATCGCCGGTGGCCACACCATCGATTCGGTCGAACCAATCTATGGCCTGGTGGTGCTCGGCCTGGTGCACCCGTCACGCGTCAAGAAAAATTCAGGCGCGCGCGCCGGCGATGTGCTGGTCCTGGGCAAGCCGCTTGGCGTCGGCATCCTGTCGGCCGCGCTCAAGAAAGACGCGCTCGATGCCGAGGGTTATGCGCGCATGATTGCCGTCACCACCCAGCTCAACAAGCCCGGCATCGATCTGGCCAAACTCGACGGCGTGCATGCCCTGACCGATATCACGGGCTTTGGGCTGGCAGGGCACGGGCTGGAACTGGCGCGTGGCGCCGGCCTGCAGATGCAGATCGCACTCGACCGCATCCCACTGTTGCCGGGCGTGCTGGCACTGGCCGCCCAAGGCATGGTCACCGGCGCATCGGGCCGAAAT
>CBFGNA010000040.1:0-11216 GCA_965650045.1 uncultured Polaromonas sp. | reverse complement strand
GCACCAGGCCGCGCCGATTGCGCGACTTGTGCGGCCACTGCGCCCAGCGCCGCATCGTTGGGCAGCGACGAAACAATGATGTCGACCGTTGCCATCGCTGCACCGGCATCACCGGCTACCTCCAGGCCCTGACTGCGCGCCAGCTGCAGGCGCCGTGCGTCCGGGTCGCTGACCGTCACCGCATGACCGCCCGCGTGGAAGTGTCCGGCCATCGGCAGGCCCATCTTCCCCACACCAGCCACATGCACAAGACTCATCACTGGCCCTTGAGGTTGGCGGCTTTGGCGATCCGTGCGGCGGCGTCCACCTCGGTCTTGATGAAAGCGTTGAAGGCATCGGGCGTCATCGGGAACGGATCGGCGCCCAGCTTGCTCATGCGTTCCTTCACCTCGGGCGTGGCGAGCGCCTTGAGCGCTTCCTCGTGCAGGCGTTTGACCACCGGCGCCGGCGTGTTGCTGGCAACGATCATGCCCACCCAGAAGGTGTAGTCGGACCCCGGCACGCCTGCTTCAACGGTGGTCGGCACTTGCGGCAAGGCGGGTGAACGCGCCGGCGTGCTGACGGCCAACGCCTGCAGCTTGCCGTCTTTCACCAGCGGCAGGGCCGAGGCCAGCGGCGCAAAAAACCAGTCGTTGCTGCCGCCGATCACATTGGTCATGGCTTCAGGCGTGCCCTTGTAAGGCACATGCAGCGCTTCAATGCCTGCCTGCAGGCGGAATTTTTCGGCGTTGAGGTGGGTGGCGCTGCCGACACCGGCCGATGCGTAATTAAGCTGGCCGGGTTTGGCTTTGGCCGCGGCGACCAGATCGGCGACCGACTTCCAGCCGCGGGCCGGATTCACCACCAGCACGTTCGGCAGCGCCGCCAGCGGGGTGATGCCGGTGAGGTCCTTGAGCGTGTCGTAAGCGATGCTGCTGTAGATCGCCGGGTTCAGCGCGTGACCGGAGGAATGCACCAGCACGGTGTAGCCGTCAGCCTCGCCCCTGGCCACCTGGGCGGCGGCGATGGTGCCGCCGGCGCCGGGTTTGTTCTCGATGATGATGGGCTGGCCCATGCTTTTGCTCATGGTGTCGGCCACCGTGCGCGCAATGATGTCGGTGCCGCTGCCGGCCGTGAAAGGCACCAGGAACTTGATCGGTTTGGACGGGTAAGCCGCCTGGGCCAGCGCAGTGCCCGAGGCGATCAGCGCCGCGGTGAGAAGAAGAAAGCGTTTCATGGTGTGTCTCCTGTTGTTTATGAATGAAATAGGGTCTGAGCCCTTTATCCATGAGCGCAAGCAGCTATCATTTTTATAGCGCCAGCGCTGCCGCAATCTTTCTTCCGGAGGCCTGCAACGCTGCCAGTTGCGGCGCCAGATCCACGCCCAGCAACTGGCCGTGGCGCTTTTTCCACTGCCCGGCCACCATCACGCTGTCGATGTTGGCCAGCGAGGCCTGCATCACCACCGCGCTGACCGGGTCGTGCACCGGTTGCATGTTGAGGTCGCTGGCGCGGATCATCACCAGGTCGGCCTGCTTGCCGGCAGCCAGCGAGCCGATGCGGTGTGATGCTTTCAGCATCCGTGCGCCTTCGACCGTGACCCAGGACAGCGCCTCGCGCGTGGTGATGGTCGAGGTCGGCGGGATGGTGCCGTGGGCCTCCCGATGCGCCACGTTGTCCAGCGAGCGCTGGATGCCCAGCGCGATGCGCGCCTGCGAGAGCATGTCGCCGCTCATCACGCTTTCCAGATCCACCCCCAGCGAGGGCGCGCGGCCGAAGGCACGCAAGCGCCCGGTCAACGGGTGGCCATGGCCCTGGCTCATTTCGCTTTCGGCCGCCGCCGAGAAACTCATGCCGAGTTCGCAGAAGCGCTGCAGTTGCACGTCGTCCAGCGCATGGCCATGCACGATGTTGATGTGTTCGCCGAGCAGGCCGGCGGCTTCGAGTTTGTCCCAGCCGTCGGGCGTGCGCGCGGGGCCGCCGCCCTGATGCAGCGAGGCGATCAGGCCCAGGTCTTTGGCCATGGCGAAGTCATGCATCGCCACGTCCAGCGTCGAATAATGCGGGCCGAGCACGGCCGCCTGGATGCTCAGCAGCGGCTGGCCCTGGTGGCTTTTAAACAGGCGTTCGATCTCGGCGCGCGGATGCGGCACTTCCCAGAAAGGCTTTTGCCCCGGCTGCGGATCGGGCTTGGGCGTGCCGTGGAAAAACGCAGCGCGGATGCCGGACGCCAGCAAGCCGGCAATCGCCGCATCGTTGTGCGGTGGTGTCGGGTTGTTGTGGCACCAGTCGGCCAGCGTGGTGGTGCCGCAATTGAGCTGGTTGAGCGAGCCGACCAGGGTCGCGATGTACAGGTCATCGGGCGTAAACACGGTGGCCAGGCCGGCGTGCATCTTCTTGAAATATTCAAGCAGGGTCCAGTTGGCGGCCAGGCCACGCAGCGCCGTCTGCCAGGTGTGCATGTGGGCGTTGATCAGGCCCGGGATGATGATGTGGCCGGTGGCGTCCACCACCTGCGCGTCATCGGCATGGATGCCCGGTGCGATCTCGGTCAAGGTGTCGCCCGTCACCAGGATGTCGCCCACGGGCAAGTCGCCCTGCGCGTCCATCGTGACGATGGTCGCGCCGCGGATCAGAGTGCGCTTCACAAATGCCCTCCGTTCGGGCTGAGCTTGTCGAAGCCTGCCCTGAGCGAAGACGAATGGCCCTTCGACAAGCCTGTCCTGAGCTGAGCCGAAGGGCTCAGGGCGAGCGGTAGAGAAAGTATGCCCATGCTCAGGCTTCCAGCCCGTCGCTCATCTTGACGTTTTCCGGCTTCAGTTCCAGGCCGGCATCCTTCGCGGTTTCCACCAGCAGCACCGCAAAGTCGATGTCTTCGTAGCCGTGGCCGACCATGCGTGCCACCGACTCGCGGGTGGCCGCGGCGGCCGGCATGGCCACACCATGCGCGCGCGCCGCGCCCAGGCCCAGGTCCATGTCTTTCAGCAGCAGCTTGGGCGTGAAGGTGACCTGGTCAAACGTCAGATTGGTCAGCACCGGCGTCTTGTATTTGGTGTACATCGAGCCCAGCACCGAATCGTTGATGCTTTCGAGAAAGATGTGGCGCGGAATGCCGGCTTTTTCGGCCAGCACCGTGATCTCGCACAGGTTCTGGATGATCACGCCGAACATGGTGTTGTGGGCGATCTTCCAGATGCGGGCCAGCTCGCCCTCACCCACCCACATCACCTTGCGCGCCATGGCCTGCAAATAGGGCTCGACCTCGGTGTACAGCGCCTTGGGACCCGAGGCCACCTGCAGCAGCTTGCCGGCCTTGGCCACCTTGGCGTTGCCCGACACCGGCGAGCACAGATAACCGACGCCCATGGCTTCGAGCCGGGCGCGGATTTCTGCCGAGCCTTCCTGCGAGATCGAGGAGCTGTCCACGACAATGCGCGGCCTGGCCGAACCAGCCACCAGGCCGCCCTCTTCAAACAGCACCTGCTTGAGGTCGTTGGTGGTGGACACCATGGTGAACACGATGTCGCAGGTGGCCAGCTCCTGCTTGTTGCCGACGATGGTGGCGCCGGCCTCGGCCAGCGGCGCAGCCTTGGACGCGGTGCGGTTCCAGACGCTGACCTCGTTGCCCGCCTTGACCAGACGCTTGGCCATGGCCTCGCCCATCCGTCCCAACCCAATCCATCCGATGCGCACTGCCATGCTGTCTCCTTGTTCATAACACCTGGCGCTAATGTGCCGCAGCCCTCCGGAGGGTTCAAGAAATACAGAGGAAATCAGTTTTCCCGTTGGCGGAAAGACGCGCGCGCCCCTCAAAAGCAGCGTCTCGTGCAGACCGCGGCAAACTCAGGCAATATCGTCGCCATGAACGACAGCACCGACTACACACCTCCCGCCATCTGGTCACCCCCTGCATCCAGCGGCGGCCGTTTCGCCAACATCAACCGGCCCGTGGCCGGCCCCACGCACGACAAGGAACTGCCGGTGGGCAAACACCCGCTGCAGCTGTATTCGCTGGGCACGCCCAACGGTGTCAAGGTCACGGTGATGCTGGAGGAATTGCTGGCGCTGGGCCACCGCGGTGCCGAGTACGACGCCTGGCTGATCCGCATCCACGAGGGCGAGCAGTTCGGCAGCGGCTTTGTGGCGGCCAACCCCAACTCCAAGATCCCGGTGCTGGTGGACCGCAGCGGCGCCACGCCGCAGCGGGTTTTTGAGTCGGGCGCGATCCTGCAATACCTGGCCGAAAAGTTCGGCGTGTTTTTGCCCGCCAGCGGGGCGCCACGCGCCGAATGCCTGTCGTGGCTGAACTGGCTGATGGGCAGCGCGCCGTTTCTGGGCGGCGGCTTCGGCCACTTTTACGCTTACGCCCCCAGCAAGATGCAATACCCCATCGACCGCTACACCATGGAAGTCAAGCGCCAGCTCGACGTGCTGAACCGCCGCCTGGCCGAGGTACCGTATCTGGCGGGCGATGACTACACGATTGCCGACATGGCGGTCTGGCCCTGGTATGGCGCCCTGGTGAAAGGCCAGTTGTATGAAGCCGGTGAGTTTTTGCAGGTGCAGACTTATACCCACGTGCTGCGCTGGACGGATGAGATCGCCCAACGTCCGGGCGCACGGCGTGGCCGCATGGTCAACCGCACCTGGGGCGAGCCCGCCAGCCAGCTGCATGAGCGCCATGAGGCCAGCGACTTCGACACCCGCACCCAGGACAAACTGACGCCTTCGGCATGATCACGCTGTACGACTGCGCCACCGCCCCCAGCCCGCGGCGCGCCCGCATCCTGCTGGCCGAAAAAGGCGTGAAGCACGAGACCGTGCAGGTGGACCTGCGCGCCGGCGAGCAGATGGGTGAAGGCTACCGCCGCATCAACCCGCAGTGCACCGTGCCTGCCCTGCAAACAGCCGAGGGCGTGCTGCTGACCGACAACGCCGCGATTGCCGCCTGGGCAGAAGCGTTTTGCCCCGAGCCGCCGCTGATGGGCCGCACCGCGCTGGACAAAGCCGACATCGCCAGCTGGCAGTGGCGCATCGAGTTCGAGGGGCTGCTGGCGATTGCCGAATGCCTGCGCAACAGTTCGCCGGCTATGGTCAACCGGGCGCTGCCCGGGCCCGTGGACTATCCGCAGATTCCCGAACTCGCCCAGCGCGGGCTGGCCCGCGTGCAGCAGTTTTTCGCGATGCTCGATGAGCAGCTCCAGGGACGCGAGTTTGTGGCCGCGAACCAGTTCAGCATCGCCGACATCACCGCCGTGGTCGCGGTGGACTTCGCCCGCGCCGTCAAGGTCAAGCCCGGCGAGCAGCACCCGCACCTGGTGCGCTGGCGGGCGGCGATGGCGCAGCGGCCGTCGATGGCGCTGTAGCTGTAGCGGCACCGCCGTTCAGTCAAGCCATCGAAGACACCATCCGTTCGGGCTGAGCCTGTCGAAGCCGTTTTAGCTCGCTGACAAACCCTTCGACAAGCTCAGGGCGAACGGTGGTGGCTGCCACGTATTTGGCTTTCACTGCACGAAGCACCTGCGCCGCCATTTGCTATTGTTCTAGTAGCGCCGTATGCAAGCAGGACGGGGTATACAGCCTGTTTTGACCATCAAGCCGGAACAGGCGAGGCCCATTCACACCCGTTCCAGCACCACCGCAATGCCCTGCCCCACACCGATGCACATGGTGCACAGCGCGTAGCGGCCGCCGGTGCGGTGCAACTGGTTCACCGCTGTGGTGATCAGGCGTGCACCGGAGGCGCCCAGCGGGTGGCCCAGCGCAATCGCGCCGCCGTTCGGGTTGACGCGGGCGTCGTCGTCCTGCAAGCCCAGCAGGCGCAGCACCGCCAGGCCCTGCGCGGCGAAGGCCTCGTTGAGTTCGATCACATCCATCTGCGCCAGGCCCAGGCCGGTCAGTGCCAGCACTTTTTCGGTCGCCGGCGCCGGGCCGATGCCCATGATGCGCGGCGGCACACCGGCCGTGGCCATGCCGACGATGCGCGCGCGCGGTGTGAGGCCGTTCTGTTTGGCGGCTTCTTCATTGGCGATCAACAGCGCGCAGGCCCCGTCGTTCACGCCGGAGGCATTGCCGGCCGTCACGCTGCCGTCCGGGCGCACCGCGCCCTTGAGTTTGGCCAGTGCTTCCATCGAGGTTTCGCGCGGGTGTTCGTCCTTGCTGACCACCACCGCGTCGCCTTTTTTCTGCGGGATGGTGACGGGTGTGATCTCGGCGTCGAAGAAACCGGACTTCTGCGCGGCAACCGCCTTCAGCTGGGACGCCAGCGCCATCTTGTCCTGGTCTTCGCGGCTGATCTTGTAGTCGGCGGCAACGTTTTCTGCCGTCTCGGGCATGGCGTCGGTGCCGTATTTCTCTTTCATCAGTTTGTTGACAAAGCGCCAGCCGATGGTGGTGTCGTACATCTGCGCAGCGCGGCTGAAGGCAGTTTCGGCCTTGCCCATCACAAACGGCGCGCGGCTCATGCTCTCGACGCCACCGGCAATCATCATGCGGGCTTCACCGGCCTTGATCGCACGCGCGGCCGTGCCCACAGCGTCCATGCCGGAGCCGCACAGGCGGTTCAGCGTGGTGCCGGGCAACTCCAGCGGCAGGCCGGCCAGCAGGGTCGCCATGTGCGCCACGTTGCGGTTGTCTTCACCGGCCTGGTTGACGCAGCCGTAGATCACGTCGGTCACGGCCATCCAGTCCACATTCGGGTTGCGCGCCATCAGCGCTTTCATGGGCACGGCGGCCAGGTCGTCGGTGCGCACGCTGCTGAGCGCGCCGCCGTAACGGCCGAAAGGGGTACGGATGGCATCGCAGATAAAAGCTTGTGTAGTCATGGTGGTTCTCTGTCTCCGTTCGCACTGAGCCTGTCGAAGTGCTTTCGCGAAAGGGGGGTGGAAAAGGCTTCGACAGGCTCAGCCCGAACGGATAGGTGAAGTTACTTCTGGATCGGCAGCCCAAGCAGCTTTTCCAGCTCGTCGTGTGTCAAGCCTTCGACTTTATCAATCAACTTGAGACCCCGCGGCGTGCATTCCAGCGTCGCCAGGTCGGAATAAATGCGTTTGACGCAGCCAACGCCGGTCAGCGGGTAGCTGCAGGACTCGACGACCTTGCTCTCGCCCTTTTTGGTCAGCAGGTCCATCATGACCCAGGTCTGCCGGGCGCCTATCGCCAGATCCATGGCACCGCCGACCGCAGGAATCGCCCCCGGCTCACCGGTGCTCCAGTTGGCCAGGTCGCCCGTGGCAGACACCTGGAAAGCGCCCAGCACGCAGATGTCGAGGTGACCGCCGCGCATCATGCCGAAGCTGTCGGCATGGTGGAAAAACGCGCCGCCCTGGAGCAGGGTCACGGGCTGCTTGCCGGCATTGATCAGGTCGTAGTCTTCATCGCCTTCAGCGGGCGCCGGGCCCATACCCAGGATGCCGTTTTCGCTATGCAGCAGCACCTCGCGCGTGGACGGGATGTGGTTGGCCACCTGCGTCGGCATGCCGATGCCGAGGTTGACGATGGCGCCCTCCGGAATGTCCTGGGCGACGCGGGCGGCGAGCTGGTCCTTGGTCCGTTTTTGGTAAGTCATGTCAGGCCGCCTTCTGGAAGCCGCCCGCCTGGGTGGCGACGCGGGCTATCTTCACAATTTTGTGGACGTAGATACCGGGGGTGATGATGTGTTCCGGATCCATCGCTCCGAGTTCGGCAATCTCGTGCACGGTGGCCACGGTGAGTTTGGCGGCAGTCGCCATGACCGGGCCGAAGTTGCGCGCTGCCTTGCGGTACATCAGGTTGCCCCAGCGGTCACCGCGCTCGGCCTTGATCAGCGCCACGTCGCCATGGATGGGCATTTCCAGCACATAGCCCTTGCCGTTGATCTCGCGGGTTTCCTTGAGCGTGCCGTCATTGTTTTTGGCCATCTCGGTGCCGTAACCCGTGGGCGAGAAAAAGGCACCAATGCCCGCGCCCGCAGCACGTATGCGTTCGGCCAGGTTGCCCTGGGGCACCAGTTCGAGTTCCAGCTTGCCGGAGCGATACAGCGCGTCAAACACATGACTGTCGGCCTGCCGCGGAAAGCTGCAGATGACCTTGCGCACGCGGCCGGTCTTGAGCAGCGCCGCCAGGCCCGTGTCGCCGTTGCCGGCGTTGTTGTTGACCACGGTGAGGTCTTTCGCGCCCTGTTCGATCAGGCCGTCTATCAGTTCGTTGGGGATGCCGGCGGTGCCGAAGCCGCCGATCAGGACGGTGGACCCGTCCTTGACCCCAGCGAGCGCGTCAGCCACCGAGGCCGCTATCTTGTTGATCATGAATGCTTGTCTCCAGGCGGGAACAGGGGATCACTGAATTTGTTCTTATGTAGAACAAATGTTCGTATAATGAATTTTAGGAGAATTTGTCCCCCATGGCAATTGCGGCATCGCCCCTGAGTACCCACCGCCAGCCCGGCCCGGCGCCCGGGGACAGCTATGTGCAGTCCTTTGCGCGCGGGCTGGAAGTGATCCGCTCCTTCAGCGCCCAATCACCGCGCCAGACCTTGAGTGAGGTCGCCGCCCGCAGCGGCCTCACCCGCGCCGGCGCGCGGCGCATTCTGCTCACGCTGCAAACCCTGGGTTATGTGGACAGCGACGGCAAACATTTCTCGCTCACGCCCCGCATCCTGGATCTCGGCTTTGCCTATCTCTCGTCCATGCCGATATGGAACCTGGCCGAGCCGGTGATGGAAGGCCTGGTCGAGGAAGTCAGGGAATCGTGCTCGGCGGCAGTGCTGGACGGCACGGACATTGTTTATGTGTTGCGTGTCTCCACCCACAAGATCATGAGCATCACGCTGGGCGTGGGCTCGCGCCTGCCGGCCTATTGCACCTCCATGGGCCGCGTGCTGCTGGCCGCGTTGCCCGACGAAGAGGCCATGGCTTGCTTGAAAGCGTCACAGCCTGAAGCCCTGACGCGGCACACCGTGACGGACCTTGACGCCCTGCGCCAAAAACTCGCGCAGACCCGCAAGCAGGGCTGGTGCCTGGTCAATCAGGAACTCGAAGAAGGTCTGGTGTCCATGGCGGCGCCGATTTATGACCGGGCCGGACGCACCGTGGCCGCCCTCAATATCAGCGGCCAGGCCAACCGCACCAGCGCCAGGGCGATGCAGGACAGCATGCTGCAGCCGCTGCTGAACGCTGCACAAACGATTTCGCGGCTACTGGCGGTTCAGGCCAACTGAACCACGCACCCGGAGGTGCGAGGCGTCACCCGACGTGTTCAGGACTTGCGGGACCCCATGACGAGGACCACGGCGCCCAGCACCACGGCCCCAATGCTCAGCCACTGCGGGAAGTTGACGGTTTCCTTTTCCTTCACGACCAGTTCGAGCGGGCCCACCTTGGCTTTGGAGCTGTCTTTGGTGAAGCTGAAGCCGCCGGTGAAAAAGCCGGCCAGGCCAAGCACGATCAGGACAATGCCCGTGATTCTCATTGCGTTCATGGAGTTCTCCTCGCCGGATATGTTTGTTGATGCGCGGCGCGCTTGCCGGTATCACGCTGCCGTGGGAGGAATTTAAAGCCGCAGCCAATGCCGGCGCGTAGGACATGACCGCCTGACGGTTTTTGCGTGTTTGAAATGCCACAGGGTCACGAAAACGGAGCGCGTGCTAACCTTCCACCATGTTCACGCCCTCGCAAGCCGACGTCCGCCGGTTTTTCTGCTCCGTTTACGCCAAGACCCGCGCCAATCAACCGCTGGAAGCTATCGAAACCATAGCAAGCCAGTGGCTGGAGGAGCACCCGGAATACCACGCCGACTTTGCCGACACGGATGCCGCGCTGGCAAAAATCTACGAGGTGGAGGACGGCAAGACCAACCCGTTTCTGCACCTGTCCATGCACCTGTCGATCAGCGAGCAGTGCTCCATCGACCAGCCACGCGGCATCCGCCAGGCGGTGGAACTGCTGGCAGCGCGGCGCAACTCGCTGCACGACGCCCACCACGAAGCCATGGACTGCCTGGGCCAGATGGTCTGGGAAAGCCAGCGCTCGGGACGGCCGCCGGACGGCGACGCCTACATCGCCTGCGTGCAGCGCCACGCCACAAGAGATTAGCCACAAGGTCGCAGCGGCACGCGGCAACAAATGGCTTCACAAAGACAAAGCCCCGCAGAGCGGGGCTTTGTTTACTTTCCGGAGCGCAGCGGCTTAACGGAACCGGCTCTGCGGAATCACTTTCAGGTCACCTTCCAGGGACGACAGGTAGCCCGCCAGTTGCTTGAGTTCGGCATTGGTGTATTGCTTGGCCATGCCGGCCATGATGGCGTTGCCGCGGCCCACCTTGGGGTTGTTTTCCATCTTGTAGGACTTGAGGGCCACAAACAGGTAGTCCGCATGCTGGCCGGCGAGTTTGGGGTAGCTCGGATCGATGGGCTTTGAAAAATCAGCGCCGTGGCAGGAGGCGCAATTGGCCTTCGCCAGCAGGGCAGCCACCGCCGGGCTTGGCGTCTTCGCGGTGCGGCTGGCGGGTGCGGCACCTTCGGTCATGCCGTGGTGCTCATAGTAGGCAGCCAGGTCCGCGATGTCCTGGTCGTTCAGCGACTCGGCGATGCCGCGCATGGTTGGGTGTTTGCGTTCGCCTTTTTGGTAGGCGTGCAGCGCGGCTGCAATGTATTTTCCGCTCTGGCCGGAAATCATGGGCACCTTGTACACCTCGGGGAAGCTCGCCTGGTAACCCTTGATGCCGTGGCAGCCAATACACATGGCGTTTTTGGTCTCGCCGGCTTTGACATCACCCTTGATGTCCTGGGCGTGGGCTGCAGCGGTCGCAAGTGAGACAGCAAGAGCGAAGATCGTGGTGAACAGCTTGGTCATTTTTCGCGCACAATTCAGGTGGGATTCGTTATATCAACAGCCGTCGATTATATCTGCCCCTGCCGGGCCGCCGCCCGCCCCGGCTGAATCCGCGCACATTCACCCGTCTTCCCCTTTACCGCTGCTGACCACCATGAAATTTCAAGGCTCCAAAAACTACGTTGCGACCCAGGACCTGATGTTGGCCGTCAATGCCTCCGCCACCCTGAAAAAGCCGCTGCTGGTCAAGGGGGAACCCGGCACCGGCAAGACCATGCTGGCCGAGGAGGTGGCCGAAGCGCTGAAACTGCCGCTGTTGCAATGGCACATCAAGTCCACCACCAAGGCGCAACAGGGCCTGTATGAATACGACGCGGTGTCGCGCCTGCGCGACTCGCAGCTCGGCGACGAAAAGGTCAAGGACATCCA
>CBFGNA010000039.1:0-11255 GCA_965650045.1 uncultured Polaromonas sp. | reverse complement strand
GTCGCACTGGACAAGGTCAACCTGCGTGTGCGCGCGGGCGAAATCCACGCGCTGGTGGGTGAAAACGGCGCCGGAAAATCAACCCTGATGAAGGTTCTCTCCGGGGTCCACCCGCATGGTTCCTACAGCGGCGAGATTGTGTTCGATGGCCAGGAGCGCCGCTTCACGGGCATCCACGACAGCGAGGAACTGGGCGTCATCATCATTCACCAGGAACTGGCACTGGTGCCGCTGCTGTCGATTGCGGAAAACATCTTCCTGGGCAAGGAGACCGCCAGGCACGGCGTGATCGACTGGATGGCCGCACACGGCAAAACACAGGCGCTGCTGAAAAAAGTGGGTCTGAGGGAGTCGCCTGCCACCCTGGTCACTGACATCGGCGTGGGCAAGCAGCAACTTGTGGAAATCGCCAAGGCCCTGTCCCGGCAGGTGAAGCTGCTCATTCTCGATGAGCCCACCGCCAGCCTCAACGAAAACGACAGCCAGGCGCTGCTCGATCTGCTGCTCGATCTCAAGGCGCAGGGCATCACCTGCATCCTGATCTCGCACAAGCTCAATGAAATTTCGCGCGTGGCAGACGCCATCACCATCCTGCGAGACGGCAGCACCGTCGAGACACTCGACTGCCGCGCAGAGGCCGTGAGCGAAGACCGCGTGATTCGCGGCATGGTGGGGCGCGAGATGGCCGACCGTTATCCACCGCGGCAGCCGGACATTGGTGAGCCGGTGTTCGAGGTGCGTGACTGGACGGCCTACCATCCGCTGCATGCCGACACACCCTTCATCAAGGGCGTCAACCTTCTGGTGCGGCGCGGCGAAGTCGTGGGCATCGCCGGGCTGATGGGCGCAGGCCGGACCGAGCTGGCGATGAGTATTTTTGGACGGTCCTGGGGACGCCGCATCCGTGGCCAGATCCTGCTGGACGGCCGGCCGGTGGATGTCAGCACGGTGGAAAAGGCCGTGCATCACGGCCTGGCCTACGTGACCGAGGACCGCAAGGGCAACGGGCTGGTCCTGAACCAGGATATCCAGTTCAACATGTCGCTGGCCAATCTCGCCGGCGTGTCCACGGCGGCGGTGATCGACCCGGGACGCGAATACCAGGTGGCGCTCCACTATCGCGAGAAGCTTCGCATCCGTTGCTCCAGCGTGGGCCAGAAGGCGCTCAATCTTTCCGGAGGCAACCAGCAGAAAGTGGTGCTCGGCAAGTGGCTTTTTGCCGACCCCGAGGTGCTCATTCTGGATGAGCCCACACGCGGCATCGATGTGGGCGCCAAATACGAGATTTACAGCCTGATCGCCCAGCTCGCGGCGGAGGGCAAATGCATCATCCTCATTTCTTCGGAGATGCCCGAACTGCTGGGCATGTCGGACCGCATTTACGTCATGAACGAAGGCCGCTTTGTTGCTGAAATGCCCACCGCCGAGGCCTCCCAGGAAAAGATCATGCGCGCCATCATGAAAGCCAGCTGACATGGATCATCCGCCTTCTTCTGCCGCGGCTCCGGGCCAGGGCTCCGCCAGCGACAAGTCTGCGCTGGACTACCTCAAGCACAACTTCCGCGAATACGGCATGCTGATCACGCTGGTGGCCATCATGGCCTTCTTCCAGTACATGACCGGCGGCACATTGATGCAGCCCCTGAACCTGACCAATCTGCTGCCGCAGAACAGCTATATCGTCATCATGGCGCTGGGGATGCTGCTGGTCATCGTTGCGGGACATATTGACCTGTCGGTAGGCTCTGTGTGCGGCTTCATTGGCGCCCTGGCCGCCGTACTGATGGTCGAGCACGGCTGGCACTTCATTCCGGCGTCCCTCGTGTGCCTCGCCTGTGGGGCGCTGATCGGGGCCATGCAGGGATGGTTCGTGGCGTTTTTCCGCATTCCCTCCTTCATCGTCACGCTGGCGGGCATGCTGGTGTTCAAAGGCCTGGCGCTGGCGTTATTGCAGGGCCAATCGGTGGGGCCCTTTCCCGAGTCTTTTCAGAAGCTCAGTTCCGGCTTCATGCCAGGGCTGTGGGGCAGCACGGGCCTGCGGATGACCTCCCTGCTGCTGGGCGTGGTGCTGGCTGCAGCGCTGGCGGTGACCAGCCTGCGCGCCCGCACCAGCCAGATACGGCACCGCATGCCGGTCGAACCCGTGCCTTTCTTCTTCGCAAAAATGCTGGTGTTTGGTGCCCTGTTGATCTACTTCAGCTACCTGCTGGCGTCCTACCGGGGGTTGCCCAATGTGCTGATCGTGATGGCCCTGCTGATTTTCCTGTTCCACTTCGTCACCGCGCGCACCGTCGTCGGGCGGCGTGTTTATGCCCTGGGGGGCAATGAAAAGGCAGCCAGGCTGTCGGGTATCAAGACCGAGCGGCTGACCTTCTACACCTTCGTGAACATGGGTGTCCTGGCGGCCCTCGCCGGGCTGGTGTTCGCTGCGCGCCTGAATACCGCCACACCCAAGGCCGGACTGGGCTTTGAACTCGATGTCATTGCCGCCTGCTTCATCGGCGGCGCTTCTGCATCGGGCGGCGTCGGCAAGGTGATGGGCGCGGTCATCGGCGCGTTTGTCATGGGCGTGATGAACAACGGCATGTCCATCCTGGGCGTTGGCATTGACTACCAGCAGGTGATCAAGGGCGTGGTGCTGCTCGCTGCCGTGTTTGTTGACGTCTACAACAAGAACAAGGCATGAACCCGCCCAGCCCCCCGCCCGTGCTTGAACTGGCAGGCATCCACAAGCAGTTCGCCGGCATTGCGGTGCTGGAGGACGTGCGCTTGCGGCTGTATCCCGGAGAAATCCACGCCTTGATGGGCCAGAACGGTGCCGGCAAATCCACGCTGATCAAGGTGCTCACCGGTGTGCTTGCGCCCGGTGGCGGCCAGATGCTGCTGGCCGGCCGGCCGGTCTGGCCCGGGTCACCGCTGGAGGCCCAGCGGCTGGGCATCAGCACGGTGTACCAGGAGGTCAACCTCTGCCCCAACCTCTCGGTGGCAGAAAACATCTTTGCAGGGCGTTACCCGCGGCGCGGCGCGTGGCAGGGCTGGCGCATCGATGGTGCCACGATGAACCGCCGTGCGCATGCCCTGGTCGCGCGCATGGGGCTGGACATCGACGTGACACGCCTGCTGTCCAGCTATCCGGTGGCGGTGCAGCAACTGGTGGCCATAGCGCGTGCCCTCAGCATCGAATCGAAAGTGCTGATCCTCGACGAGCCAACTTCCAGTCTGGACGACGAAGAGGTGCAAAAACTCTTTGACGTGTTGCGGCGTCTGCGCGCCGAGGGGCTGGCCATTGTGTTCGTGACCCATTTCCTCAACCAGGTTTATGCGGTGTCGGACCGCATCACCGTGCTGCGCAACGGTGGCTGGGTGGGTGAATGGCGGGCCAGCGAACTGGGGCCACAGGCCCTGATTGCCGCCATGATCGGCAAGGAGCTGGCGGCACCTTCGGCCAGTACGGCCAGCGCTGTCAATTTCGACGAGTCTGTTCGCCCGCTTTTGCAGGCGGAAGGCCTGGGACAAACGGGCCAACTGCAGCCGGTGGACCTGGGTGTGCGTGCCGGCGAAGTGGTGGGCCTGGCCGGCCTGCTGGGCGCGGGACGCACGGAACTGGCGCGCCTGCTGTTTGGCCTGGAAGCCCCTGATCGCGGCGCGCTGAAAATCGACGGCCAGCCGGTCACCTTTTCCAGCCCGGCAGATGCCATTCGGGAGGGACTGGCACTTTGCCCGGAAGAGCGCAAGACCGACGGCATTGTGGCCGAGCTGTCGCTGTGCGAAAACATTGCGCTGGCTCTGCAGGCCCGCATGGGATTGCGGCGGTTTTTGAGCCGGGCCGAACAGGCCGCCCTGGCTGAGCGGTTTGTGCAGTCCCTGGGGATCAAGACGGCAAGTATTCACACCCCCGTAGGCCTCTTGTCAGGGGGCAACCAGCAAAAGGCCATGATCGCGCGCTGGCTGGCCACTGACCCACGGCTGCTGATCCTGGATGAACCGACGCGCGGGATCGACGTGGCGGCCAAGCAGGAAATCATGGAGCAGATTCTGCGGCTCGCGCAGGACGGCATGGCTGTGGTTTTCATTTCTTCGGAGATGAGCGAGGTGGTGCGCGTGGCGCATCGCATCGCGGTGCTGCGTGACCGGCGCAAGGTGGGCGAGCTGCCCGCCGGCAGCAGCGAAGACACCATCTATGAACTCATTGCATCCGAACATGTCTGAAAAATTGCGCGACCTCATCGGGGGGCAGCTTCATTTCATGCGGCACCGCCTGGCCTGGCCGCTGTTGACGCTGTTCCTGCTGCTGGCGGTGAACACCGCGTTCAATGCCAGTTTCCTGCATCTGGAGTGGCGCGACGGGCACCTGTACGGCAGCCTCATTGACATTCTCAACCGCGCGGCGCCGCTGGTGTTGGTGTCGCTGGGAATGACGCTGGTGATCGCCACCCGCGGCATCGATATTTCGGTCGGGGCCGTGGTGGCCATTGCGGCCGCGGTGGCGGCCTGGATGATAGGCGGGTCGGTATCAGGCCATGTGAGCCGTTTTCCCCTGCCGCTGGCCATTCTGGGTGCGCTGGGGGCAGCGCTGGTCTGTGGTTTTTGGAATGGCCTGCTGGTCGCCAGGATCGGTATGCAGCCCATCATTGCCACCCTGATCCTGATGGTCGCCGGGCGCGGGATCGCGCAGCTGATCACCGACGGGCAGATCATCACCATCTACTACACCCCGTACTTTTTCCTGGGCGGCGGCTACCTGATGGGGATGCCCTTTTCGCTGTTCATTGCAGCAGCGGTGTTCGCCGCGCTTTACCTGGCAGTCACACGAACGGCGCTGGGGCTGTTCATTCAGGCTGTCGGCATCAACCCGACGGCAGCGCGCGTGGCTGGCGTGCAGGCCCGCCGCCTGATGGTTGGCGCCTATGCCTTCTGCGGATTTTGTGCGGGTGTGGCGGGTCTGCTGATCAGCTCCAACGTCAAGAGTGCGGACGGGAACAATGCGGGCCAGCTGCTGGAGCTCGATGCCATCCTGGCGGTCACCCTGGGCGGGACCGCGCTGACCGGCGGACGCTTCAGCCTGGTGGGCAGCGTCATTGGTGCGCTGATCATCCAGACGCTGACGTATGCCATTTATTCGCTGGGCGTGCCGCCCGAAATCAACCTGGTCGTCAAGGCGGTGGTGGTGTTTGTGGTGGTGCTGCTGCAGTCGCCGGAATTCCGTTCCCAGGCCGGCGCTTTGGTACGCCGGCCGCCGACGCGGGGGATGTTGCCATGAGCACGGACGCATCCGTATCAGTGCGGTCTGAAAAATCCATCGCCGCCGGGCCGGCGCCACGGTGGGCGGGGCCCCGCTTCAATCGCAAGTACCTTCCGCTGGCCGCCACCATATCGCTGTTTCTAGCCATGGCCACTACCGGCTCGGTGCTCTACAGCGGATTTTTTTCGGCGCAGGTGTTTCTCAACCTGCTGATCGACAACGCCTTCCTCATCATCGTTGCGGTGGGCATGACCTTTGTCATTCTGTCGGGAGGCATCGATTTGTCCGTCGGCTCGGTGGTGGCGCTGACCACCATGGTGTCGGCCGCCCTGATAGAACACCGGGGCTGGAGCCCGGCCCTCGTGATTCCGCTGGTGCTCCTGATGGGGGCGCTGTTCGGCGCTTTCATGGGTTTTCTGATCGAGCGTTTTCGCCTGCAGCCTTTCATCGTGACGCTGGCCGGCATGTTTCTGGCGCGTGGCCTGTGTTACCTGATCAGTGTGGATTCCATCAGCATGACCAACGAGGTCTATTCGGAGATCTCGCAGTGGCGCCTGCCGCTGTGGGAGGGGGCGTCCCTGTCCGTTGGCGCCGTGCTTGCCATCGCCGTGCTGCTGGCCGCGGTGTTCATCGCGCACTGCACGCCCTTCGGCCGCGCGGTTTACGCCATTGGCGGCAATGAGCAGTCGGCCCTGCTGATGGGGTTGCCGGTGCGCGCAACACTGATTGGCGTGTACACCCTTTCGGGTTTTTGCTCGGCCCTGGCCGGCGTGGTGTTTACCTTCTACATGCTCTCGGGCTACGGCCTGCATGCCACGGGCATGGAGCTGGATGCCATCGCGGCGGTGGTGATCGGCGGCACGCTGCTCACCGGTGGCGTGGGTTATGTGGTGGGCACCCTGTTCGGCGTGCTGATGCTGGGGATCATCCAGACCCTGATCTCTTTTGACGGCAGTCTCAGCTCCTGGTGGACGCGCATTGTGGTGGGCGTGCTGCTGTTTGTTTTTTGCCTGCTGCAGCGCCTGTTGACAAGCCGCCGGGGCAAACCTTCCTGAAATGATCCAAGCGTATTACCCATGACAAGCCCCCAACGAAAACTGAGATCTGCCGAATGGTTCGGTTCCGCCGACAAGAACGGCTTCATGTACCGAAGCTGGATGAAGAACCAGGGCATACCCGATCACGAGTTCGACGGCCGGCCCATCATCGGCATCTGCAACACCTGGTCGGAACTCACGCCCTGCAACGCCCACTTCCGCAAGATTGCGGAGCATGTCAAGCGCGGCATTTCGGAGGCCGGTGGGTTCCCGGTGGAGTTCCCGGTCTTCTCCAACGGGGAATCCAATCTCCGGCCGACGGCCATGCTGACGCGCAACCTCGCGAGCATGGATGTGGAAGAGGCGATCCGTGGCAATCCCATCGATGCGGTGGTGCTGCTGACCGGTTGCGACAAGACCACACCGGCGCTGTTGATGGGCGCGGCCAGTTGCGACATCCCGGCCATCGTGGTGACCGGCGGTCCCATGCTCAACGGCAAGCTCGAAGGCAAAAACATCGGCTCGGGCACGGCCGTGTGGCAACTGCATGAGTCCCTGAAAGCCGGTGAAATCCAGTTGCACCAGTTTCTCGCTGCCGAGGCAGGCATGTCGCGCTCGGCCGGCACCTGCAACACCATGGGAACCGCTTCCACCATGGCCTGCATGGCCGAAGCGCTGGGTACCTCGCTGCCGCACAATGCAGCGATTCCGGCGGTGGACGCGCGCCGCTACGTCCTGGCGCAGCTGTCGGGCGCACGCGCTGTCGACATGGCGCGCGAAGGGCTGACGCTGTCGAAGATCCTCACACGCGAAGCCTTTGAAAATGCGATCCGTGTCAATGCTGCCATTGGCGGCTCCACCAACGCGGTGATTCACCTCAAGGCCATCGCCGGGCGCATCGGTGTGCCGCTGGCGCTGGAGGACTGGGTCCAGCTGGGGCGCGGCACGCCCACCATCGTGGACCTCATGCCTTCCGGGCGGTTTCTGATGGAAGAGTTCTACTACGCGGGCGGCCTGCCGGCGGTGCTGCGGCGTCTGGGCGAAAACGGGCTGTTGCCCCACCCGGGTGCGCTGACCGTCAACGGCCGGTCCATCTGGGACAACGTGCGCGATGCGCCCAGCTACAACGACGAGGTGATCCGGCCGCTGGACAAGCCCCTGATCGCCGACGGCGGCATCTGCATCCTGCGCGGAAACCTGGCGCCGCGCGGCGCGGTGCTCAAGCCCTCGGCCGCCTCGCCCGAACTGCTCAGGCATCGTGGCCGCGCGGTGGTGTTCGAAAACCTGGAGCACTACAAGGCGCGCATTGTGGATGAAGACCTCGATATCGATGCGAGCTGTGTGATGGTCATGAAAAACTGCGGCCCCAAGGGTTATCCGGGCATGGCCGAGGTCGGCAACATGGGCTTGCCGCCCAAGCTGCTGCGCCAGGGTGTCAAGGACATGGTGCGCATTTCCGACGCGCGCATGAGTGGCACGGCCTACGGCACCGTGGTGCTGCATGTGGCGCCGGAGGCCGCGGCGGGCGGGCCATTGGCCGCTGTGCGGGACGGCGACTGGATCGAGCTGGACTGCGAGGCCGGGCGGCTGCATCTGGACATCAGCGATGAGGAACTGGCCGGCCGCCTCGCCGCTCTCGAAAACACCGGCGCGGCCGGCATGCGTGGCGGCTACCAGCGGCTTTATGTGGACCACGTGCTGCAGGCCGACGAGGGCTGCGATTTCGACTTTCTCGTTGGCTGCCGTGGCTCCGACGTCCCCCGACACTCCCATTGACTGCATGGCGGACCCTTCCATGATCACTTCCCTGCAAGCGCGTTATCGCGGCATCTTTCCGGTGGCGCCCACCACTTTCACTGAAACCGGCGAGCTGGATATTGCGAGCCAGAAACGCTGCATTGATTTCATGATCGATGCGGGGTCCGACGGCATCTGCATCCTGGCCAATTTTTCAGAGCAGTTCGCCTTGTCCGACGCGGAGCGCGAGACCCTGACCCGCAGCATCCTCGAACACGTGGACGGCCGCGTCCCGGTGATCGTAACCACCACGCACTACGGGACCCGGGTCTGCGCCGAGCGAAGCCGGCGGGCCCAGGACATGGGCGCCGCCATGCTGATGGTCATGCCGCCGTACCACGGCGCCACCTTTCGCGTCAGCGAACCGCAGATTTACGAGTTTTATGCACGCCTGTCCGATGCGGTCGATATCCCCCTCATGATCCAGGATGCGCCAGCCAGCGGCACCGTGCTGTCAGCCGCTTTTCTCGCGCGCATGGCACGCGAGATCGAACACGTGGCCTATTTCAAGATCGAGACGGCGGGGGCTGCCACCAAGCTGCGCGAGCTGATCCGCTTGGGCGGCGACGCCGTGCAGGGGCCGTGGGACGGTGAAGAGGCCATCACCCTGCTGCCCGACCTGGATGCCGGCGCCACCGGCTCCATGACGGGCGGCGCCTATCCGGACGGCATCCGCCCCATCATCGAGGCCCATCGCGCAGGCGACCACGAGCAGGCCTGCGCCCTGTACCAGCGGTGGTTGCCGCTGATCAATTACGAGAACCGGCAGGCCGGGCTGCTGGCGGCCAAGGCGCTGATGAAAGAAGGTGGGGTGATTGACTGTGAAGCGCCGCGCCATCCTTTTACGGCCATGCATCCCGACACGCGCGCGGGCTTGCTGGCGACGGCGCGGCGCCTGGACCCGCTGGTCTTGCGTTGGGCGCGCTAAACCCGGCGCCACGCGCGCGTCGATCAATCCACCCTCACCCTTAATTACGTGCCAAAAAGTCATGGATAAATGACTTTGTGAGTATTTAATAATTATCAAAGTATCGAATACAGTGATGGAATGAAAATTCCCAAGGCGGGCAGCACGGCTGCACGCGCCGTCCTGTTTGATGCCTACGGCACGCTGTTTGACGTGTACAGCGTCGGCCTGCTCGCGGAGCAACTGTTTCCCGGCCAGGGCCAGGCGCTGGGGGTGCTCTGGCGCGACAAGCAGATCGAATACACCCGGCTGGTGACCACCAGCAACGGTGGTGCGCATTACCAGCCCTTCTGGGACCTGACGCGCGCCGGCCTGCGTTATGCCTGCAAGCGTTTGGGCTTGGACCTGAGCGCGACGAGCGAAGAGCGCCTGATGAACCAATACCGGCATCTCTCGGCCTTTCCGGAAACCCGCGAGGTCCTGCAGGCGCTGAAGGCGCGCGGCATCGTCACCGGCATCCTGTCCAACGGCGACCCCGGCATGCTGGACGTCGCGGTGCGTTCTGCCGGGCTCGAAGGGCTGCTCGATCATGTGCTCAGTGTCGATGTCATCCGCAAATACAAGACCCACCCGGATGCGTATGCGCTGGGCCCGCAGGCCACCGGCCTGCCTGCGCGCCAGATCGCTTTTGTGAGCTGCAACGGATGGGATGCGCTGGGCGCGACCTGGTATGGCTTTCCGACGCTGTGGGTCAATCGTTACGGGCTGCCGTTTGAAGAGCTCGGCACGGTTCCTGCGCGCACCGGCAGCAACCTGCGTGATGTGCTTGATTTTTTTGCGGCCTGAGCAACGGTTCCGGCTGCCTTCTTTTTCATTTTTTTCCTGAGGTTTCACCATGACAACAACGACCCCCCGTACATCACTTCACGGCCTGCAGGTGGCCACGGTTTTGCAACGCTTCGTCGATGACAAGGTGTTGCCCGGCATCGGCATCAGCAGCGAGGTCTTCTGGAAAGGTTTTGATGCCATCGTCAGCGATCTGGCGCCGAAAAACCTGGCCCTGCTGGCCGAGCGTGACCGCCTGCAAACCGAGATGGACAACTGGCACAAGGCCAACCCCGGCCCCATCCAGAACATGGCGGCCTACCGCGCCTTCCTCGAATCCGTTGGTTACCTGGTGCCGGTGCCGGACGACGTGCAGGCGACCACCGCCAACGTCGATGCCGAACTCGCCATCCAGGCCGGCCCGCAACTGGTGGTGCCGGTGCTGAACGCGCGTTACGCCCTCAACGCCGCCAACGCGCGCTGGGGCTCGCTGTATGACGCGCTCTACGGCACCGACGCCATCCCGGAAACCGATGGCGCCACAAAATTGGGCGGAGGGGGCAAGGGCTACAACCCGATCCGCGGCGCCAAGGTGATTGCCTTTGCACGCGAGGTGCTGGACCAGGCCGTGCCGCTGGCCAGCGGCTCGCACAAGGACGCCACGCTGTACACCGTGGACAACGGCCAGTTGACGGTGAAGACCGCCGCCGGCAGCACCGGCCTGGCCGACCCGGCCCAATTTGTGGGTTACCAGGGCGACGCTGCGGCGCCGTCGTCCGTGCTGCTGGCGCGCAACGGCCTGCACCTCGACATCCGCATCGACCGCAGCACCGCCATCGGCAAGACCGACCCGGCCGGCGTGAGCGACCTGGTGCTCGAAGCGGCCCTGTCCACCATCCTTGACCTGGAAGATTCCGTGGCCGTGGTCGATGCCGACGACAAGGTGCTGGCGTACAGCAACTGGCTGGGCATCCTGCAGGGCACGCTGACCGAAAGCGTCACCAAAAACGGCAAGACCTTCACGCGCGGCCTGAACCCGGACCGCGACTACACCACCGCCGACGGCCAGCCGCTCACGCTGCACGGCCGCTCGCTGATGTTCCTGCGCAATGTCGGCCACCTGATGACGAATCCGGCCATCCTGTACGACGGCGGCAAGGAGATTCCCGAGGGCATCCTCGACGCCGTGGTGACCGTGGCGATTGCCATGCACGACCTGCAGCGCATCGGCAAGGAAGCCATCGTCAACTCGCGCAGCGGCTCCATCTACATCGTCAAACCCAAGATGCACGGTCCGGCCGAAGTGGCGTTTGCGTCCGAGCTGTTCGGCCGCGTCGAGGCGCTGCTGGGCCTGCCAGCCAACACCGTCAAGCTCGGCATCATGGATGAGGAGCGCCGCACCAGCGTCAACCTCAAGGCCTGCATTGCCGAAGCCGCCGCACGCGTG
>CBFGNA010000038.1:0-11288 GCA_965650045.1 uncultured Polaromonas sp. | reverse complement strand
GTCGACCATGACGCGATCGCCGCTCAGGCCGCCGCGCCCAGCCCATTGGCTATCTGGGACTCCAATGGCGTCATCTATGCGAGCTACCAGGCGGCATCCGGATTGCAAAACGTCGCCTGCGGAACGATCAACTACGCCACCGGGGCGATCACCGTCAACTCCAGTATCAACCTGACGCTGTTCAACCGCACCACCGTCAACATGGTGGGCTGGCAGGGTGGCCTGTCTTCCACCAGCAGCGCGATTGCCATCACCGCGGTGGCACTGCAGAGCCCGATCACCGGGGTTTCCTACGCGGCAGGCTCCACCGCGACAGAGGTCGAAACCTTCACGCCCGGCCCTTGGGTGGCCGACGTGGTGACCAACGGCCCGCCGCTGCTGGTCGATGGCTCCACCCTGACGGTGGGCGGGCAGCTCTACACCGCATTTGCGGGCACCTTGCGGCGCGGCTGGGATGTCAACTCGGGCGCCCCAAGCACGGGCGCTGCCGGCTCAATCTCCAGCGATGGACAGGTGTCCGTCACTGACCTGCCGACCAACTTCACCAATGGCCTGCTGTGGTTTAACGCCGCCCAGGACGTTGCCTCGCGCGAGATTGACGGGGGTGTGTTCCGCACCGCCAGCGCACCGCTCAAAACCGGTGTGTTCCAGATCCAGGTGGAGAGCGATGTCGGCTCTGCCAACGACGGCGGCACCATCAGCGGCGGCGGCTTCACCGGCACCGTGGATTACCAGCGTGGTGTGGTGCAATGGTTCTCTGCAGCCCAGGTGAACCCTGCCAGCCTGAGTTACAACGCCGTCTTCCTGCAGTATCTGCCCCTGGACGGCACGCTGTTGGGTCTGGAAACCGCCCGCCTGCCGCTTGATGGCAAGGTGCCTATCTACCGCTCTGGCGACCTGGTCTGCGTGCACAACACGCAGGTCGAAGTGCTACCAAACCCGCTCACCAAGGACGTTGAATACGATCTCGGTCGCGCGCGGATAGCAAATGTCAAGGTTAAAGACGCGCTGGGCGTGCTGGTGCCGGACACCAAATACACCACGGACCTCGATGCGGGCAAGATCACCGTGCCCACCGCGGCCGATATCAGCATGTACACCCAGCCACTGTCAGCGGCGCATCGGGTTGAAGACCTTGTGCTCTGCTCTTCGGCCGATATCTCAGGCCTGCTCAAGTTCACGCGCAGCCTCACACACGACTTTCCGGCCGATACGTCCTATGTATCCGCTGTGCTGATCATCGGCGACGTGTTTGCCCGGGCGTCCAATTTTTTTGAGCAAAACACCTGGACCGGAGTGTGGAGTGATGCTCCCATCGGCTCCCCGATATCGGCAAATTTCAATGAAGTGGCTTTCCCGCCAGTCATGACCAATCGAGGGGCCATCACCGAACGCTGGTCCTTCATTTTCACCAACACGACGGCGTTTCGCATTGTCGGTGAAAGCGTCGGCGATATTGGAGTAGGTTCCACCGGCGCCGACTGCGCGCCCATCAATCCCGCCACCGGCGTGCCCTATTTCACGCTGCCGTCCGCGGGGTGGGGCAATGGCTGGGCCACCGGCAACGTGTTCCGCCTTAATACGGCCGCATGCGGCTCCCCGTTCTGGATCGTGCGCACCGTGCTGCAGGGTCCGGCGTCCCTCCAAAGCGATCAATTCACCGTGGCCTTTCGCGGCGACGTTGACCGTCCATAAACCCAACCGCTGGAATCACCATGACCACCAAAACCAAACTCTTTACCAGCGCCATGGCCGGCGCTCCCGTGCTGTCTGGCAGCGCTGGTGCCCTTATCGCGCTGCTGGACGCGATCCTCGTCAACGGCTTTGCATCAGGCAGCGTCACCTCTATCGTGGTGCTTGACGATATCGCCACCGTGACCTACCCGAGCGGCCACCCATTTTCGGTGGACAGCGTGGCCCTGTATGCCGGCGCCACGCCCGCTGGGCTCAATGGCGAAAAGCGGATCCTGTCCACCACGTCCAGCACCGTGACATTTGCCACCTCGGGCATATCGAACCAAACCGCCTCCGGAACGATTACGTCGAAGGTTGCACCGGCAGGATGGGCGAAAGCCTTCACCGGCACCAACCTGGCCGCATACAAGGCGAACGCAGCGGAAGCCACGGGTTGCCTGCTGCGTGTGGACGACACCGGCACGACAAACGCCCGGGTCCGCGGCTTTGAAGCCATGAGCGATGTCAGCACCGGCACCGGGCTGTTCCCAAGCGCCGTGCAGTTCGCTTCGGGCTTGTGGTGGGCCAAGTCAAACGCGGCCAGTGCGGCGGCCAGGCCGTGGCGAGTGTTTGCCGATGACCGTGGTTTTTATTTGTTTGTCAAGAATCAAGACACAGCGGCCGAAAGCATCGGTTATTACTTCGGCGACATCCTGTCGCTCAAGAGCAATGATCCGTATGCCTGCGCGCTGCGCGCAAACGCCGTGGATCGCTCTGCAACAGGCGCGGGGTCGTTCGGCGATGACTTCGTGTATGCGGACCTTTCCAACAGCCAGGACGGCCTCTATTTGGCCCGGGGAGCCAACACCCTGGGCGGCTCCGTCGTGCACTACATGGCACCGGTGCTGAACTTGCCCCGGATCTCGAACTACATCGCGGGCAGCGTGGGCCTGACGTATCCCAGCCCGACCGACAACGGGCTGATGCTCTCCCCCTGCATGATTTACACCACAAGCGCTTACCGGGGGTATTTCCCTGGGTTGAACTACACGCCGCAGGCAGCCGCGTCCAGCTTTGCAACCGGCGACATTGTTGCGGGTAGCGGCGCCATGACGGGTAAAAAGGTTTCTGCGGTGCGGATGGGTGCCAACACGGGCAATGCCGGTGTCGTGTTCATGGATCACACCTCTGACTGGAGGGCTTGATGGCGGCACATCGCTACTGGCGGCTGGTGGGCATTGCCGTTTATGGGCTCGGCGCGCTCGAACTGTCGGAAGCTCGCCTGTACGAACATGCAAGCCTCGCAGACCTTGGCGCCACGCTCACGTCCTCAATCGCTCCCGCCTCTGGCGCGTTGGTTGACCTGCAGGACGAGAGTGCGGCCGGCGTGGTGTCGTGGAACCTCGGCCAGTACTCAAGACCAGGGTTCGCGCTGATTTGGGACTTTGGCAGCGGCATGACAGCGGAGCCCACAGCGCTGCAGCTCGGCGCCGGCAACTCGCGGGCAACCTTTCCCGCAGCGCTGACCCTCCAATACTCCGACGATGCGATTGTGTGGCTCACTGACCGCACCGTGAACGGAATTGCCTACCCTGGCGACTTGACGCTGACGCCACCTGGTGCAGAGGGCGGCTCTGACGATCCAAGTTATGCGGCCGTCAGCCTACTGCTCAACGGCAACGGCACAAATGGCGCAACAACGGCCCTGGACGCCAGCCCGATTCCGAAGGTCATGACGGCGAACGGCAACGCCCAGATCAGCACCGCGGTCAGCAAATTTGGCGGCGCGTCCATGAAATTTGACGGCTCGGGGGACTCCTTCACCACGCCGGCGCATCCTGATTTTGATTTGGGCTCCGGTGACTTCACCATCGAAGCCTGGATGTATTTCAACGCTGCCGGTGATTGGGGCCTTTGCGCCACGGCGGACAACCGCTTTGCCTTGACCGGCGATGCGAACCGATGGGTGATGAGGGCCAATGGCGGCAATGTGTTCGTCCTCGGCTGGACGCCTGCCACGGGCACCTGGTATCACATAGCGGTTTGCCGGGAGGGCACCACCACCAGGCTGTTTGTGAACGGCACGCTGCTGGGGTCGGGGACTTCGGTCAACATGACGGGGCACACCGACCTTGCTTTTCGCGTCGGCATGGGTTTTTCAACCTATTGTTTGAACGGCTACATCGATGATTTCCGCTGGACCAAGGGCGTAGCCAGATACACCGCCACCTTCACGCCGCCAGCCGACGAGCTGCAAGGCGGCGGGAGTGCCGATAACCAGTTTCAGTACATCGCATTGGCGACCCATGCTGACGGTGCAAACGGCAGCACGTCAATCGTTGAAGTGAGTCCCAATACGAAGGTTTTGACCTGCGTGGGCAATGCGCAGATCAGCACGGCGCAGAGCAAATTTGGAGGCGCATCGTTAAAGTTTGACGGCTCTGGTGACTATGTGTCCACGCCGACGCATCCCGACTTCAACTTCGGCACAGGCGACTTCACCGTAGAGATGTGGCTGCGGTTTGATGCAACGGGCGATATGGGGGTTTTCTCCAGCGCTGCAAGCGGCTCGCTTGACTTCGCTTTTGTCGGCGCAGAGATGCGCATCGGGCGCTACCAGACGGCCTGGGACGCGAGCGCCTCGTTCACGCGCTCAACGGGGGTTTGGTATCACGCGGCGTGGTGTCGCAGCGGCACATCGCTGCGGTTCTTTATCGACGGCGCTTTGCTGGCCACCGCCACCAATTCCATTGCGTACAACGCGGCGGGCCTGGTGGCCTTGGGCAGTTCCCCATCAGATCGGTACTTCAACGGCTACATGGATGATGTTCGGATCACCAAAGGCTTCGCCAGGTACACCGCAGCCTTCACGGCACCGACCGAGGACTTTTTTGGAGCGCCAGGGGTCTTCCTGCCGTTGCTGCCGTCAAATGTCTGGCGCTCCGCCGTGCGCCCACAGACCATCGGCGGAACTGTATTTGCTGGCGCCAGTGCCTACGGCACGCCGAGGGTGCTGACTTACTTCGATGTCTACCACGGTGGCATCGGCATCATCTACGGCACCGTCAAGGAAAAAAACACCCCGGCCAACACGCCCCTGAGGCGTCGTGTCCTGTTGGTCGACGAACGCAGCCAGACGACGATCCGCGAGACGTGGAGCGATGCGGCGACCGGAAACTATGAGTTCAGAGGGGTCAGGCAGGACCTCAAATACACCGTGCTGGCCTTTGACCATACGGGTGCCTACCGCGCCACAGTGGGTGACGGCCAGATTGCGGAGGTGCTGGCATGAACGTCCCTTTGTCACTTGAAGCTCGTCAGGCGCGTTTGCTGGGCCTGCGTGGCCTGCTTGATGGGGGTGGCGTGCAGTTCTATCCCAACAGCCCGCCGGACAAGATCGAGGACGCGCCGGGGCAACCGTTGCTGGGAACGGTTGACCTTTCGGATCCTGCTGGCTCTATCGGGGAGGTCGGCGACCTGGCGTTGCTGGCGATCACCGTGCCGCTTACCGGACTGGTAGTAACGGGCGGCGTTGCCGGATGGGTGCGTGTGGTCAAGCCGGGCGGTGCAGGCGTGACGGACCTGCTGGTGGGCTTGGCGTCAGGCGACTACAGCGAAACGCCAGCGCCGCCCGTGCTGCTCAGTGAGGTGCAGCTGTACCCGGGCGGCGAAATCAACGTGGTCAGTTTCGCATTCGTGGAGTGATCCTGTGGCCGCGCTAGATCTGTTGTTCGGTCAGAGCCCGCTTGCCGGGACGCCGACCGACCTTGTTTTTGGGGATGAAGACGAGGCGGTGGCGCCGGTTACTGTCGAGGGCTACGTGCAGCTCGGCGGCGTCACCGTATCCGCCCTGGCGGTGGTGCGGGTAGATGTCAGTGCTTACGCAGTGCTGGGCGGCGTGACAGCAACATGCAGCGTGACCTATGACAACAGGGTCACACGCTGGACCGAGGGCGCGGTACTGTCCGGCTTTCAAGTGGCCGAAGAAAAACGCGAGGGCATGGAGTCGGCCTGGAACACCAGCTTGAGCCGCCGCCTGCAGCAAACGGCCGCGCACCAGACAGCGCGCGCGCTCAAGCCTGAGGTGGTCAACGCGTTCACGCCGGCAAATGCCAGAAACCGTGCCGCTGGCCTGCCGTGGGGGCGAGCGCTCCCCAAGGCTGCTTCGGCGGCCACAGTGCATGAAACGGGTCTGAACCTGCACCGGACAAGCCGTGCGGCCTGGACGCTGGCTGCCAGCAAGGGACAAGCGGTGGCCGAGGGCGTCAGCACCGCGCGGAGCCTGCAGCATCTTGTGGAAGGCTCTGCCTGGCAGGTTGCTGGCCAGCGCCGCCGTAGCTGGCAGGCGCCGCAGGGTGCAAGCCGCTATCGCATCGGCGTTCAGTCGGATGTGTCACGGTATCAGACCGCCAGGCGCCCGGGCCCGGGCGGAGAAAGCTGGCCCCCGGTAGTGGTGCCGCCCGAGCAGTATGTGCCGGACACAAACCTGGTGTTCATGTGCCCGCCGCTGGCCGGCTCCCCGACATTTTTGGTTTTTGGCATCGATCCGTGCGAGTTGCCAGAGGTTCCGGTTGCGACCGTTGTCGTGCCCATCAGGAGGGTTTATATGGTTCAAAACAGTGGTTCGCTTCGTCGGGTGGACGGAGATATCCCATTGCCCGCGCTCAGCATGACG
This sequence comes from uncultured Polaromonas sp., assembly GCA_965650045.1. Taxonomy (GTDB): domain Bacteria; phylum Pseudomonadota; class Gammaproteobacteria; order Burkholderiales; family Burkholderiaceae_C; genus Polaromonas. The sequence continues at coordinate 4,939 of CBFGNA010000038.1, read as the reverse complement.
CTCAGCATCGACTGGACTTCCTGGACATGGGGTTTCACCGCGGATCTGCCAGCATCCGCGCTGGCGGACCTGGCGCCATCGTCGCCGGGAGTGCCTGTGGAGCTGGAAGCGATATTCAACGGCACGGCCTTTCGCGCGGTGATCGAGCCGCGAACGCGCAACCGGGAGTTTGGTAAACGGGACCTGCGGATCGTGTGCCGTGGCAAGACGGCGCTATTGGACCGACCGTATGCCCCGGCGCTCAATTTCAGCAATGCGGCGCCCAGGACGGCGCAGCAGCTCATGGAAGACGTGCTGACGCTCAATGGTGAGCCCTTGCCCTGGACGGTCAATTGGGGCCTTGAGGACTGGCTAGTCCCGTCTGGCGTCTTCGTGCATAACGGCAGTTACATCACAGCACTGAATGCCATTGCCGCAGCGGCCGGCGGATACATCCAGCCGCATGCCACATTGCAGAGCTTCAGCGTTTTGCCGCGCTACCCGGTTGCCCCTTGGGAATGGGGCGATGTCACGCCCGACTTCGAACTGCCATCTGCGCTGACCACCAAAGAGGGCATCGAATGGATCCAGAAGCCCAACTACAACCGGGTTTATGTGTCGGGGCAGCAGTCGGGCGTGTTGGGCCGTGTGACGCGCGGCGGGACGGCCGGCGACGAACTAGCGCCCATGGTGATCGATGCGCTGATCACAGCGGCCGCGGCAGCGCGCCAGCGCGGCCTGTCAATTCTGGGCGACACCGGTGAACAGGCGAACGTCTCGCTCAGGCTCCCGGTGTTGCCCGAGACCGGCGTCATCGTGCCGGGAAAGTTTGTCCGCTACACCGACGAGGAAGACGGCAGCTTGCGTGTGGGCTTGGTGCGCAGCCTGAGCATGGAGCACAAATTCCCGCAGACCTGGCAGACCATAGGAGTTGAAACCCATGTTCAGTAACCCGCACAAACTGCTGCGCGATCTGTTGCCGCAGCCTCCCCTGCTGGTGGGAACAGTGACCTCCGTGCTGGGCGGCGTAGCCACCATCGAAACGCCTGGTGGCGGGCTTGCCCAGGCACGGGGCGATGTGACGGCCGGCGACAAGGTGTTTTTTCGCAATGACGTGATCGAAGGCTCGGCGCCGGATCTGCCCGTCGAAGTTATTGAAATCTGAAACCCGTCAACCTGAGAGGACAAACATGGCACTCACCTTGAAACGCGGCGACACCTTGTCGCGCACCTGCTTTTTGCCGGAAGGCTGGCTTCCCGCCGGAACCTGGTCAGCCGCAGGCAAGCTGCGCAAAACAGACGACACGGAGGTTGCGGGGTTCACCGTGACGCTGACCCCGCCGACCGGCGACGAGCTGCGCTACATGTTGAGCATTTACGCCGGCGCCGCTGCAACAGCGCAGTGGCCGCTTGAGCGGCTGCGCGGAGATGTGGAATTCACGGATGCCTCGGCAGACCCCGAGCCGTTCAAATTCTCTTCAAAGACCTTTGAGGTCAACGTTGTGAAGGACTTCACATGGGCATGAACGAAAACCCTGACGCGCTGTCGCTTGCTGCTGGGGGGCATACCTCCAATTCCCTGGTGATCGAGTTCCCTGAAAAAGAGCCGCTTGTGCTGGAGCTGCAGCGGTTTTATCGTGGCATGCGTGGCCTCCCGGGTGACGTTGGCGCATCTGCGTATGAAGTCGCCGTGCAAAACGGTTATGAGGGCACAGAGGAAGAATGGTTGCTGTCCCTGCGTGGTGACACTGGCGGTCAGGGTGAAGATGGCTTGGCAGGCGCTGATGGCCTTTCGGCATATCAAGTCGCGCTGGAAAATGGCTTTGAAGGCACGCAGGCGGAATGGCTGCTGTCGCTCAAAGGTGATCCGGGCGAACAGGGTGAGCCTGGTGAGCCGGGCGGCCCCGGTGGCGGTGCAGACGGCCCGCCAGTGCAGGTGGCGGCAGGATCAATGATCAACCTGACTGTCGATGCACCCGGCGCAAAGTGGATCATTCTGACCGGTGACGAGGAGACCCAGATCGAAGGCTTTGTGATTGAAGAGGGCCGGCGCGTTGTCCTCTACAACCAAAGCAATGCGACCCTGCTGTATTCCGATGCTATCCAGACCCCGACAGGAGACAACTTCACTTTGCAGGGTGGCGAGGCAATGGTGTTGTTTGCCTATGCCGAAGACCAGGTGCTTAACCTGTTTTATGTGCCTGAAGGGCTTGCCTCACAGCTGGAAGGTATGGGCGACAACCTCGAATTACTGACGCCAAATTTTGGCGATCCTCCGCTTGTCAATGACGGGGGAACGGTGTTGATCCCCCTGTATAGCGGTAAGCAGGTTTACACCTACAACCGGTCTTCCAGTGGTGAACTCGACCTTGAGGAAGGTCTGTTCGGCGACCGCAATTTCACCATTTTTTTGCACGGCAGTGGCGAGCTGACTTTCGCCAGCAAGTTCTGGTTTCCGGACGGCGTCCCACCGGATCTGGAGGGGACAAATCATTTGCTCCGCTGCACCATTATCACGGTCTACACGCCGTCACCAGAGCACAGGGTGTTGGTGACGGCGGAGCGCAACTTCGGACCCGCCTGAATTTAAGTTTCCCAACCGGCCGCCGTGGCAACACTGGCGGCTTTTTTTTGTCTTAACCAGGAGAAAAACATGAATCCCTTCAAACGCTGGCGCTGGTGGGCTGTGCTGGCCCTGCCGGTCGCCGTCATAGCCATCAACTCTTACGGGCCTGATGGCTGGCGCGAGCCGGTGACCCGGCTTATCTGGATATCCTGGACCGCGATCTGCGTTGCCCTGGCGCATTCTGGCCGAAAGGCACTCTACGACTATGCCAACGGCCGTGAGGCGTGGCGCAAGGCCCTGGAGGACCCTGTCGGGGCCGGGCTGGCATTCCTGGGCCTGTGCATCGTCACTGCGGCGCTGTTCCTCGGTTTGGCGAGCTTTGCGCGCGCCGGTCAGTATCCGGCTGCGATTTACACGCAAGTGCCGGCAGCGGCGGTGGAGCTGGCGCCGACCGTTGTCAGCGAGATTGAACGCGTCTGGCCCGCCATACCCCGGCGGAGCTATGTGGGTGCGCTGATCGAAAAGGAAACCTGCATCACCCTGACGCACCGATGGTGCTGGAGCCCGGCCGCGCAGCTAAAAACCTCGCGAGAAGAAGGCGCTGGCCTGGGCCAGTTCACCCGGGCTTGGGGCCCGGATGGACGGGAGCGCTTTGACGCGCTTGCCGAGGTCCGGGCCCTGTCTCCACAGCAGCTCGGCGAATTGAACTGGACTACCGTCTACCAGCGCGCGGATCTGGGCGCGCGCGCGATCCTGGTGAAGCTGCGCGACTGCGACAGCCGCCTGCAGCGCCTCGGTGAGTTCGCGGAGCTGGTGCGGGTGGCGTTCTGCGATGCCGCATACAACGGCGGTTATGGGGGCATGCAAAGCGACCGCAAGCTCTGCAACCTCACGCCGGGCTGCGATCCAAAGCAATGGTTCGGCCATGTGGAGCTGACCAGCAGCAAGAGCCGCGCGAAGTGGCAGGGCTACGGCAAAAGCGCGTTTGAGATCAGCCGTGAGCATGTGGACACGACAGTCAACGTGCGCCGGCTGAAATACGCGCAGTGGCTGGGGGTGTAGCGTGGGCAAGTGGGCAAAAGCACTGATCGTCCTGGCAGTGCTGGCCGGCATCACGTGGGCGTACATGTCCTGGCTGGACGGCCGTCTGGCTGAGCGCTATGACGCCGGCAAGGCTGCCGTACAGGGCCTCTGGGACAACGAAACCAAAGCGCGCCAGGCTGCGGCCATCAAGGCTGGGGAAAACTTTCGCAAACAGGAGCTGCGGGACGCGGCTCGCGCAACGGAGATTGAACATGAAGCAAGGAAAAATGAAACCACAGTGGCTTTGTATCGTGGCCGTGCCGCTGATGCTGCTGGCAAGCTGCTCAGCCACATTGCCAAGACAAACGCCGCCGCCAGAGATCGTGGTCTGCCCACGGCAGCCAGCTGCCCCACCGAGTTTGCACGCCAGCGAGATGCAGCCATATACGCCCGGCAGCTACTCGGCCAGTGCGGAAGCCGATATCAAGCTCTGGCAGCAGAAACTGACGGAATTCGACTCAAGCTGGACACCTCCCTGAAATTCGGGGCGTTGCTCGGTTCTGGTAACGATTCCAATGCAGCGGAGGTGGTCAAACCAGATCGACCTTAAAAGACAGGGCGACTGGGAGAGGTGCGGTAACACCCGCCCCAGCCGCCAACCACAGAACACGCCTGTGAGCCAGCCAAGGCCCTGCCACCTCCCGGGAGGCATGGGCAGTGTAACAACCTCACCGGACCCCCTTTACATGCCTTCACCGATCATTCCCTGGCTGGGCGGCAAGCGCCGCCTGGCTGACACCATCATCCCGCGTTTCCCCCAGCATTCCTGTTACATCGAGGTTTTTGCTGGCGGGGCAGCGCTCTATTTCCTCAGGCAGCCGGCCGAAGTCGAGGTGATCAACGATGTCAATGGCGACGTGATCAACCTTTACCGCGTGGTGCAGAACCACCTTGAGGAATTTGTGCGCCAGTTCAAGTGGGCGCTCAGCAGCCGAGAGGTTTTCAAGTGGCTGCAGATCACGCCGTCAGAGACATTGACCGATATTCAGAAAGCGGCGCGGTTCTATTACCTGCAGCATCAGGCCTTTGGTGGCCGCGTCCAGGGGCAAAGCTGGGGGACGGCCACCACGGCGCCGGCCGTGAACCTGCTGCGCATCGAGGAACAGCTCAGTGCCGCGCATCTGCGCCTGGCCAGCGCTTACATCGAGCGGCTGGACTGGAAGGACTGCCTCAAGCGGTATGACCGGCCCCACAGCTTTTTCTACATGGATCCGCCGTATTGGGAAACGGAGGGTTACGGTGTGCCTTTCCCATGGGCGGAATACGAAGCCATGGCCCTGGCGATGCGCTCGATCAAGGGAAAGGCCATGC
>CBFGNA010000037.1:0-11305 GCA_965650045.1 uncultured Polaromonas sp. | reverse complement strand
AACCGCTGGGATGCACGCCTGGCGGCCGCCGGCGTCCAGCTCGAATGGCAGATGGACGATTCGCTCGAAGCGGTGACCCTCGGCAATGAGGCCGCGCTCCACGTCATGCGCATCCTGCAGGAAGCCACCACCAATGTCGTCAAGCATTCGCGCGCCGAACGCATGGTGCTGCGTGCTGGCGTTCACCCGGGGGCCGATGGGGAAAAAGCCCTGCACATCGAGTTGACCGACGACGGCGCAGGCTTGTCGGGCGAAGCCGCACGCAGCGGCGCGCGCGGCCTGAAAAACATGGGCTACCGCGCCAGCCAGATCGGGGCGCGGCTGGAAGTGGGCAACCGCCCGCCGCCCGCTACCGGCTGCCTGGTGCGGCTGGTGCTGCCGATGCCGGCCTGACACGCCGGAACGAACCGGGGACGCGGCGGGGACAAGACAGCGACGAGGCCGGCGCTTCAGGCCACCAGGCCGCGCCGCGCCGCTTCCAGCGTGGCCTCCGCCCGCGAGGAGATGCCCAGCTTGCGGTAGATGTCGCGCACGTAGCTGCTCACCGTGTGCGCGGTCAGCCCCAGCAACACCGCCACTTCGGGCGCCTTGTACCCCTTGGCGATCAGGCGCAGCACGTCCACCTCGCGGTCGGTCAGCTGGCGCAGTTCGGCGCCGGACGCGGCGGCAGCCACCGGCACCGGTTCCTGCGCGGCGCGAAAGTGCTGCAGCACCCGCACGGCAATCGACGGCGACAGCGCCGGCTCGCCGAGTTCGATGCGCCGCAACTGCGCCATCACCACCGCCTGCGGCTGCGATTTGAGGATGTAGCCCGACGCGCCCGCGCGCAGCGCCGGAAACACATGCATGTCGTCGTCGTGGATGGTCGCCACGATGACCACGGCGCCGGGCCGCGCCGCCACCAGTTCGGCGATCAGGCCTTCGCTGGTGCCGTCGGGCAGGCCCCAGTCCACCAGCGCCAGGCCGTATGCGTGTTCCTGCATGCGTTCGCGCGCCAGCGCCAGCGTCGCCACCGCGTCAACCTGCCGGACGCTGGGCAAGGCGCGCGGCAGCAGGTCGGCCAGCCATTCGCGCGGCTCGTCGAGGTCCTCGACGATCAGCGCGCGCTCGAACAGGCCATCGCTGGACAACACCGGCGGCTCCGCGCTGGCGGGCGGCGGCAACAAGGAACCGGAGCTGGCCGGTGTGGCAGAAGTCAGCATGGCAGGTCTATTTGGCGATCTCGCTCATCTTGCACCCTTTGGAAAGGAACACCGTGGTCAGGTGTTCCTTGCGGCCCTGGGCCTGTTGCATCAACACCGCATTTTGCTGCGCCTGCAGGGCGCCGCTTTGCTGGGCAGCGGCCTGCTGCTGGGCTTGCTGCGCGCCGGCGGCCTGCACCAGCCCGCTGAGCATGCCACCAAAACCCCCGAAACCGCCAAAGCCACCGGTCGCCAGCGCCTGCTGCGCCACGGCCCCGGCCATCTGCGCGCCAACGGCGGAGTTGGCGGCAGCCGGGTCCGCGGCGGCGCCCGGGGTCGGCGTGGTCACGCGGGCAACCACCGCCTCCATCTGCTTGATCTCGTCATACACCTGCTGGCAGCTCAGGTCGTTGTCGCCCATCTTCACGCGTTCGATGGTCTGGGCCTGGGCGGCGGCGCTGCCAAGCAGCAGGGCGGCGGCAAGAGGAAGCAGTTTCATGGCAAGTCTTTCAAAAAAAGGGATGGAAAGGAAAAGCGGGGGCTCACTTGCCAACATCGGCCAGCTTGCAGCCCCGCGCGAGAAAAAGGCTGGTCAGGTGGGCCTTGCGTGCCGCAGCCTGGGCGCCCAGACCGGCCTGGCCCGGCACGGGTGCGGGCGCTGCCGCAGGCCGGGCAGCCGCCGCCGGACTGGCGGCGCCCATGCCGGCCAGCGCACCGAACATGCTGGCCAGGCCGCCGGCCTGAGCGGGGACCGCACCCGCCAGCAGTGGCGCGGGCAGGCCGCTACGCTGCATGCCCAGACCGACGGTGGCGGCGATCTGCGCTTCTGACATGCCCGAGGCCCGCGCCCGCGCGATGGCTGCCTGCACGCCGGGATCACTGGCCACGGCGCCATGCAGCGCGGCGGCGCTGGGCGCGCCGGCATATAACGCGCCAAGGGCGGCATTGCCACGCGCTTCGGCCATGCCGGTCTGGGCGATCAGCGTTGCCTTCTGCTCTGGCGTGAGGTTGGCATTGCTGGGATGGTTGAGCACCGCCTGCTGCGTCGCCGACAGCGGCATCGCCGGCGCCAGCGGCGCAGCCGCCACGGCGGGAGCCGCCACCTGCGGCAGGCCGGGTCCGGCCAGCTTGATGACATCCTCCATTTGCTGGGCCTCTGCATACATCTGCTGGCAGCTCAGCTCGTTGTCGGTCAGCTTGACACGTTCTATCGTCTGGGCGGATGCGCCACAGCAAACAGACAGCGCGCCCAGCGCGAGCAAACGGGGGAACCAGGGATTCATGACAGGCCTCGACGGGAAACGTAACAGTTGGTGACGATAGCGGACCGCCTCCGACGCGTCACCCCCGTGATCACGGGGTCGGCCCGCTGCGCAGCGGCGCAGGCGTGACAGATGTCACAGCCGCGGAGCCAGCGTCCGTCTTTACACTTCACACGGCAGGCCGTCCTGGCCTGCGTCCCTGTTTTTATCTACGGTGCGGGTCATGTTTTATCTGTTCCTCAAAGCCTTTCATCTCGCGGCCGTCCTGACCTGGGCCGGCGGCATGCTGGCACTGGCGCTTGCGCTCACCGCGTCTGGCCACTCCGGCGGCGCTGGCGCGCAGCCACTTCTGAACGCCATTCACCGCTGGGACCGGCGCGTCACGACACCGGCCCTGGGCCTGGTCTGGCTGCTGGGCATCGCGCTGGTGGTGATGGGCGGCTGGTACAGCGCGCCCTGGTTCTGGGGCAAATTGGTGATCGTGACTGCGCTGTCGGCTCTGCATGGGAATCAGTCGGCCGGCTTGCGGCGCTGGCTGGCCGGCGAGGCCACGCAACCGCCGGCCGCGCGCTGGGCACCGGCCTTCACAGTGCTTGCGATCACGGCAATTGCGCTGCTGGTGATCCTCAAGCCCGGTGCGGCGCTTTAGCCTTCGAGGGTGGCGGGTCGCGGCTTGAGCACCCGCGTCTCACCAATCGCCATGACAAAAAACGCCTCGTCCGGCAAGCCCTGGGCGCTTCGCTGCGCCGCCAGGGCTTTGGGCGGTGCGTCCAGCGACTCGTCGCTCAACTCGAAGGTGCCCCAGTGCACGCCGAGCGATTGTTTGGCGCCGAGGTCGCGGTGGATTTTCACGGCTTCCTCCGCATTCACGTGTTGCGTCACCATGAACCAGCGCGGCTCATACGCACCAATGGGAATGAGGGCGATGTCAAAACCGCCGCCTTGCGCCGCCGTCTGCCGTTGCGCGAATCGTTCCCGCATGTCGGTGAAGTCCCGCGAATAACCGGTATCGCCCGCATAAAAGAGGTGGCAGTCCGGCGCAAAAACGCAAAAGCCGCCCCACAGCGTCGCCATCCTGTCCGTCAGTCCGCGCGCCGACCAGTGCTGGGCCGGCACCAGCATGACCTCCACATCGCCCTGCGCTGCCGGGACCTTGTGGCTTTGCCACCAGTCGAGTTCCACCGCATGGTCAATCCCACGCTCGGCCAGCCAGGACTTGAGGCCAAGCGGCACCAGAAACAGGGGCGGGACGCCGGGCTGAGCATTCAGCGCCTGCACCGAAGCCTCGTCCAGATGGTCATAGTGATTGTGCGAGGCCAGCACCAGGTCCACATGCGGCAAGTCACGCAGCGCAATACCGGGGGGCTGGTGCCGCTTCGGGCCCACAAAGGAAACCGGCGAAGCGCGCTCAGAGAAAACCGGGTCGGTCAGCAAAGTCAGCCCGCCCAGCTGCGCCATGACCGTTGCATGCCCTATCCATGTCACCGCGGGCTTCATCTGCGCCGCCGCCCCCGCATTGCGGTGCAGAAAGTCGAGGTCGGGCAACTGCGTGGGGATCGGCGCCTCGGGCGGTAAGGGCAGGCCCCGGCGCGAGGCATTCCAGCGCCAGCGCAAGACCTCGGCCAGACTTTTCGGGGTGAACGCCGTGTGGACGTTCTGGAAACCATCGGGACGGTGATGCGGCTTGTCGGGGTCGTAGTCTGGGTTCATGTCCCCCAGCATACTTGGCTACCTGGCCGCCCCGCGCCGCGTCACCTGATTTTTGCCCCGCAGTGCGAGGGCCAGGGCCATTGCCGGCGTTCGGACCGGTACCGGGTGGCGTCCCGTGTCTTTGCCCTTCTTTTGCTATCTTCTTTATAGCTACTCACGCCCGTGACACAAGGACCAGCGTCATTTTCATGAACATGCCAGCGGGGCGCGCGACGTGTGTCTGGGCCGTGCTCAAGCGCCCTTGCCGCCGCGCAGCCGCTCGATCAGGCCGTTGAGTTCATCGAGCGAAGCGAACTGGATCGCCACCTCGCCCATGTCCTCGCGCCGGCCGTTGCGCTTGACCTGTTTCTTCACGCGCACCTCGACATCGGCCATCAGCAGGTCGGCCAGCTCCTCTTCGACACGGCGGGTGTCGCGCGACTTTTCCTTGGTGGCTTTTTGCGGCTTCAGCGAAAACTCGGCGCTGAGTTTCCTGACCAGGCTTTCGGCCTCGCGCACCGAGAGTTTTTTGGCGGCGATCTGGTTGCCGGCGGTGATCTGGGTGGCGCGGTCCAGCGCCAGCAGCGCGCGCGCATGGCCCATGTCGATGTCGCCGGCCATCAGCATGGTCTGCACCGGGTCGGCCAGGTTGAGCAGGCGCAGCAGGTTGGAGGCCGCGCTGCGCGAGCGTCCCACGGCTTGCGCTGCCAGCTCGTGTGTCAGGCCGAACTCTTTCACCAGGCGCTGCAGCCCTTGCGCTTCTTCCAGCGGATTGAGGTCCTCGCGCTGGATGTTTTCGATCAGCGCCATCGCCGCGGCCGACTCGTCCGGCACATCGCGCACCAGCACCGGCACGCTGTCCAGGCCGGCAATTTTGGCGGCGCGGAAACGCCGTTCGCCGGCAATGATTTCGTACTTGCCGTCGTTGGCGCCCGAGCTCAGGCGGCGCACCAGGATCGGCTGCATGATGCCCTGCACCTTGATGCTTTCAGCCAGCTCGTAAAGCGCACCTTCGTCCATGCGGGTGCGCGGCTGGTACTGGCCGGCCACCAGGTCGGTCAGCAGCAGCGAAGCCGGCGTGCCGGGGCTGGCGGTGTTGGCGCCGTTTTCAAGCACGTTGGCAGACTCGCCTACGGTGGGGCCCAGCAGCGCCTGCAGGCCGCGGCCCAGACCTTTTGGTTTTTTGGTGACCATGGTTGTCTTGTCTTTCGGGGTTGGTTCAGGGGGGCGCAGCGCGGCTCATCAGCGCCTGCAGTTGTTCATGGGCGGCGGGCCAGTCGCCCAGGCCGCTGTCGGCGTTGAGGTGGCCCAGCGGTCCGGCATCGACGAGTTCAGCACCCCAGGCGGCGGCGAATTCACGCGCGCGGTCGGGGCGGCAATACGGGTCGCGGCTGCTGGCGATGACCACCGATGCAAACGGCAGCCGGTTCATCGGCACCGGCGCCCAGCTCGTCAGCATCTGGCGTACCTCCTCGCGGTCCACATCGGGCGGCGCCACCAGCAGCGCGCCATTGACGCGATGGGTGTTGCGCGAATGTGCAGCCCAGGCAGCCGTCAGGATGCAGCCCAGGCTGTGCGCGACCAGCACGACGGGCTCGTCGCTGTCCAGGATCACTTCCTCCAGCCGGGCGATCCAGTCGCCACGCAGCGGCTGCATCCAGTCGTGCTGCTCCACGCGCCGGTAGCCGTGCGCGGCTTCCCACAAGGTTTGCCAGTGGCCGGCGCCGCTGTTTTGCCAGCCCGGCAGGATCAGCACATTCGCCGGTTTCATCGGGCCTGCGGTCCGTTTGCTATTATTTTGGTAGCTGCCAGCGCTTGCTGCATAAGGGCTGGAGGCCGATTTGGCTTGTAAATCATGCTCACATCACCTTGATGCGCTGGACCATCTCTTCGGCAAAGCTCACGAAGGCCAGCGCGCCTTTGGAGGCCGGGTCAAACACCACGCCGGGCAGGCCGTAACTCGGTGCTTCGGCCAGGCGCACGTTGCGCGGGATCACGGTGTTGAAGACCTTGTCGCCGAAATGCTCCTTGAGCTGGTCGCTGACCTGCTGCTGCAGGGTGATGCGCGGATCGAACATCACACGCAGCAAACCGATGATGGCCAGGTCCTTGTTGAGGTTGGCGTGCACCTGCTTGATGGTGTTGACCAGATCGGTCAGGCCTTCGAGCGCAAAGTACTCGCATTGCATGGGCACGATCACGCCGTGCGCGCAGCACAGGCCGTTGAGCGTCAGCATGGACAGCGACGGCGGGCAGTCGATCAGCACAAAGTCGTAGTCGCCAGCCACGGCGGCCAGCGCCAGCTTCAGGCGCTTTTCGCGGCGCTCAACCTCGACCAGCTCGACCTCGGCGCCGGCCAGCTCACGGTTGGCACCCAGCACGTCGTAACCGCATTTCTCGCTGTGCACACGCGCTTCGGTGATCGAGGCGGATTCGAGCAATACGTCATACACCGTCAGTTCCAGCTTGCGTTTGTCCACGCCCGAACCCATGGTGGCATTGCCCTGCGGGTCCAGGTCAATCATCAACACCCGCTGGCCGACCCTGGCCAGGCCGGCGGCCAGGTTCACCGTCGTCGTGGTCTTGCCGACCCCGCCCTTTTGATTGGCCACACAAAAAATCTTCGCCATTTTTGTTCTTCTATTTTTCAGTCAGGATTATTTCGACACAGCCAGCTTCAGCCCGAAACCAATCAGGAAAACACCCGCCGCCTTGTTCAGGAAGCTGGTGATTCTGGGGCTGGAGCGAATGCGCTCGGCCAGGAAATGGGTGATCAGCACCGAACTCAGGCCATACAAAAAAGTCAGGCCAGCGATGGTTGCGGCCATCACCGCAAAGGTGGTCATGCCCTGGTGCCGCGCCGGGTCCACAAACAGCGGGAAAAAGGCCATGTAAAACACAATCGCCTTGGGGTTGAGCAAGGTGATCAGCAAGGTCTGGCGAAAGTAGTGGTGCGGCTTGATCTCCAGGATGGGCGCATCGCCCGGTTTGGCCATCAGCATCTTGAGACCCAGCCAGGCCAGGTAGGCAGCGCCAGCCCACTGGACCACATGAAAAGCCGTCGGGTAGGCCGCCATCACGGCCGACACGCCAGCCACGGCCGCCCAGAGCAGCACCTGGTCGCCGGCGATCACGCCGAAGGTCGCGCCCAGTCCGCCGGGGATGCCGCCCTTGCTGGTGGAGGTGATCAGCGCCAGATTGCCGGGTCCGGGAATCAGCAGAAAAACAAGAATGGCGATGACAAATGCGCCGTAGTCAGCGACGCCGGCGAACGAACCCAGCATAAAAACCCCCCGAAGTGAGGCCGTGAGTTTACGTCAGCAAGAATGTGTGCCCCCACGCTTTTCGCTGCACGTAAGGCGCTGCCCCCGGTGGGAGCGCATTTTTTCCTTGGGGCGGCTCTGCGTAAAAACGCGTTGAGCGCTCACAACTCCGTTTTTCAGGCCGTCGTTTTTTGACGCATCCAGACGATGCAGCGCTCGGCGTCCAGCCCGGGCACCTGCAGGGGTTCCACGTGAAACACGTCGGCCGATACCGGCAAGGCAGTGATTTCGTCGGCGGGGTGTTTGCCCTTCATGGCCAGCCAGACGCCGCCCGGCGCCAGCGCGCCGGCCGACCACTGTGTGAAGTCGTGCAGCGAGGCAAAGGCCCGCGAACAGATCACATCGAAGGGCTGGCGGATGGTTTCCACCCGGGCATGCACACCAGTCAGGTTGGGGAGTTTGAGGGCCAGCGCCGCCTGCCTGATAAAGGCGGCTTTTTTGGCCACGGTGTCCACACAGCTCACCGCCACCTCGGGGCAACAAATGGCGATCACCACACCGGGCAGTCCGGCGCCGGACCCGACGTCCAGCAGGCGGGCCTGGGCCAGACCCGCCTGGGCGAGATGGCGACGCAAGGGTGTTATCACCGCCAGGCTGTCGAGCAGATGATGCGTCAGCATCTCCGCCGGGTCGCGCACCGCCGTCAGGTTATAGACCTGCGTCCACTTGGCGATCAGGTCCAGGTAGTCCAGCAACTGGCCAACCTGGGCGTCGCCCAAATCCAGTTGCAGCGCAGCCAGGCCGGCGCGCAGTTCAGGTTCGCGGGGCCGCATCAGGCGTCGGCCTGCTCGGTGGCCTTGAGCGGAACCGTGTTTTTCCAGAGGTTCTTTTTCAGGTGCACCAACAGCAGCGAGACGGTCGCCGGGGTGATGCCGGAAATCCGCGAAGCGAGACCCAGCGTCTCGGGCCGGTGTTTGGCCAGCTTCTGGCGCGCCTCAAAACTCAGGGCCGACACCTGCAGATAGTCGAGGTCGGCCGGCAGCTTGAGGTTCTCGTAGTGCGAGGCGCGCTCCACCTCGGTTTTCTGCAGGTCGATGTAGCCGGCATATTTGACGGCGATCTCGATCTGCTCGATCACGCTGCGTGCCAGGTCGGCGGCGGCAGAGGTTTCACGTGGAACACCCGCCGCATCCACGGGCGCAAGGTCAGCATTCACATACTTGCCGCCCTCCAGCGACATCAGCGCGGCATAGTCCACATCGGGTCGGCGCAGCAAATCCAGCAGGTTGTATTCGTGCTCAATGGCCTTGCCCAGCACGCGCTCGGCTTCCGCCGCCGGCAGGGTGCGCGGATTGACCCAGATGGACCGCAGGCGTTCTGTTTCACGTGAAACAGCGTCGCGCTTGCGGTTGAAACTGTCCCACCGCGCGTCATCGACCAGTCCCAACTCCCTGCCCTTTTCGGTCAGGCGCATGTCGGCGTTGTCCTCCCGCAGCATCAGCCGGAACTCGGCCCGGCTGGTGAACATGCGGTACGGCTCGGTCACGCCCTTGGTGATCAGGTCGTCCACCAGCACACCGAGGTAGGCTTCGTCGCGCTTGGGCAGCCAGGCGTCTTTCCCCTGGCATTGCAGGGCGGCGTTGATACCGGCGAACATGCCCTGGGCTGCGGCCTCTTCATAACCCGTGGTGCCGTTGATCTGGCCGGCGAAAAACAGGCCCCCGATCTGGCGGGTTTCAAAACTGGACTTCAGCGACCGCGGGTCAAAGTAGTCGTATTCGATGGCGTAGCCGGGGCGCAGGATGTGCGCGTTTTCCATGCCTGCCATGGAGCGCACCAGCTCGTACTGGATGTCAAAAGGCAGACTGGTCGAGATGCCGTTGGGGTAAATCTCGTGCGTGCTCAAGCCTTCGGGCTCCAGGAAAATCTGGTGGCTTTCCTTGCCGGCGAAGCGGTTGATCTTGTCCTCCACGCTCGGGCAGTAGCGCGGCCCCACGCCATCGATCTTGCCGGTGAACATCGGGCTGCGGTCAAAACCGGAGCGGATGATCTCGTGGGTGCGTTCATTGGTGTGCGTGATCCAGCAGGGCATTTGCTGCGGATGTTGGATCTGCCCACCCATGAAGCTGAACACCGGCACCGCGCCGGGCGTGCCGCCAGGCATGCCGTCGCCCGGCTGCACCGTGCATTTGCTGAAGTCGATGCTGCGCCCGTCGATGCGCGGCGGCGTGCCGGTTTTCAGCCGGCCCTGCGGCAGCTTGAGTTCTTTCAGGCGCGCGCTCAGCGACACCGCCGGCGGGTCACCCGCCCTGCCCGCCGCATAGTTCTGCAGCCCGACATGGATCTTGCCGTCCAGAAAGGTCCCGGCCGTCAGCACCACGGTGCGCGAGCGGAACTTGATACCGACCTGCGTCACGGCACCCACCACCCGGTCGCCCTCGACCATCAAATCGTCCACCGCCTGCTGGAACAGCCAGAGGTTAGGCTGGTTCTCGATCATGCGGCGGATGGCCGCCTTGTACAACACGCGGTCGGCCTGCGCGCGCGTCGCGCGCACGGCCGGGCCCTTGGAGCTGTTGAGGATGCGGAACTGGATGCCGCCCTCGTCGGTGGCCAGCGCCATCGCGCCGCCCATGGCATCGACTTCCTTGACCAGGTGGCCCTTGCCGATGCCGCCTATGGACGGGTTGCAGCTCATCTGGCCCAGGGTCTCGATGTTGTGGGTCAGCAGCAGGGTCTTGCAGCCCATGCGCGCCGAAGCCAGCGCAGCCTCGGTGCCGGCATGGCCGCCACCGACCACGATCACGTCAAATTCTTGCGGGTAAAACATAGGGGTCTTCTTCAGCCTTCAGGCTTCTATCAGTTCAGTCTTCAGGCCGACAGCCGCCGCCGCCTGGGCCTGGCGCCGGTCGGCGGTGACAAAAAGATCCACATTGGCAGCCTGGGCGCTGCCAATGTGCAGTGCATCCATGCCGCGCAGGGTCGCCAGCCGCATCGCAGCAATGGCATACCGTTCGACGGGCGACGACAGGGGCATCACGGTGAGTTCGTCAAAGTCGCTGTGGATGGCCGCGAGAATGCGTTCGTATTCTTCATCGTTGAACAGGCGCTCACGCCATTGCCGGGTAAGGGCTGACGCCACTTCCGCCTTGCAGTGCGCCGAAGCGGTGATGCGGCTGGCCCTGGCCTGCAGCGTCAGCACCTGCGCGACCCCGGTCTCGCCGGAGTAGCGTTTGAAAATCGCCGAAGCGTCAAACAGGATATTCATGGCAGGCCTGTCACCAGCCGCTCTCGCGCTCTTCGATGATCATCTGCGCGCCGGTCTTTTCGGGCTTGCGCAAGTAATTCAGCGGTTCGATGGGCCGCTTCCAGCTGGGCAGTTTTGCAGGCTCTTCTGCCACCACCGGCACCAGCTGCGCCACCGGTTTGCCATGGCGCAAAATGCGCACGGTTTCGCCCTGCTCGACCAGATCAAGCGTGGCAGAAGCATTGGCGCGGAACTCACTGAGGGGAATGGAGTGCATTTTGTACAAATTCAATGTTTTGTACATTTTACCCGGTTTTCCGGGAGGGCCGCTGGCTCTTGCCTGCTCGTGGTGAAATCAGGCCATGTCCACGCCCCCCAAACTCCTGATCTTTGCCGGCAGCACCCGCCAGGCTTCCTTCAACCGCCAACTCGCCCACGCCGCCGCCGCCCTGGCGCGTGAAGCCGGCGCCGAGGTCACCCACATCGAGCTGGCCGACTTCGACATCCCGATGTACAACGCCGACCTGGAAGCCCAAGGCACCCCGGCCGACGTGATGAAACTCAAGCAGATCCTGTTCGAACACCCCGGCTGGATCATCTGCTCGCCAGAGTACAACGGCAGCTACACCGCCCTGCTGAAAAACACCATCGACTGGGTCTCCA
>CBFGNA010000036.1:0-11390 GCA_965650045.1 uncultured Polaromonas sp. | reverse complement strand
AGATCACCGTGCTGGCCGACGAGGTGGAGCTGTTCCGCGTGATCGCCAACCTGCTGGAAAACGCCAGGCGCTACGGCAAGACGCCTGACACCGGCATGGCGGTTGTCGATATTGCGGCCAAGGAACGCGACCAGTGGGTGCTCATCAAGGTGCGCGACCACGGCACCGGCGTGGCGCCGCAAGCCCTGAACAACCTGACCAAACCCTTCTTTCGTGGCGATGCCGCACGCACCGCCGCCACCGGCGCCGGGCTGGGCCTGGCCATCGTCGAGAAAACCCTGCACCGCATGGGCGGCGTGTTTGCGCTGGCCAACACCGGCTCGGGCGGGCTGGCGGCGCACATCAAGCTAAGAAGAGGTTAGACCCACGTTCACTGGAATCCGTTCGTCCTGAGCCTGTAGAAGGATGCCCCCATCGAAGGGGGGTTGCGCCCGCGGCCCCCGCCCGAAAAGAGTTGGCGCGGGGCTTATGCATCAAATCGGGCTCCAGCCCCCGTCCAGCAAGCGCAGGCAGCTATGAAAACAGTAGCGCCACGGCCCGCGCTTCCATGCTCAGGCCTTGCCCCACGGGGCCGAGTTTCTCGGCGGTTTTGGCTTTGACGTTGACCTGCGACAGCTCCAGGCCGAGCGCGTCGGCCAGGGATTGGCGCATCGCCGGAATATGCGGGGCCAGCTTGGGCGCCTGCGCAATCACGGTGCTGTCGATGTTGCCGATGTGCAGGCCGCGCTGTGCCAGCAGGCGGCCGGTTTCGCGCAGCAGTACCACCGAATCAGCGCCCTTGAAACGCGCCTCGGTGTCGGGGAAATGGCTGCCGATGTCGCCCAGTCCGGCGGCGCCCAGCAGCGCATCGATGATGGCGTGGATCAGCACATCGGCGTCCGAGTGGCCCAGCAGGCCGGTGCTGTGCGGCACGTTCACGCCGCCGAGGATGAGCTTGCGGCCGGGCACCAAGGCATGGGTATCCCAGCCCTCCCCGATTCTGAACGGAGGAACGGCAGGCTTCTCAGGCTTGTCGGACAGATCAGGCTGGCTCATGGCTGGGCTTCATGTGTGGGGGCCGTCGCAGCGGCGGCCTGGGCTGCTGCCGTCTTGCGCACCCTCGGCGCCGCCGGGGTGCGGCTTTTGATCAGCGCTTCGGCCAGCACAAAATCTTCCGGCCAGGTCACCTTGAAGTTGTGCGCGCTGCCGCGCACCAGTTGGGGCGCGAGACCGGCCGCTTCCATCGCGCTGGCCTCATCCGTGACGGCTTCTTCCAGCGTCACCGCCATCTTCAAGGCCTGCGTCAGCGCGCCCAGGCGGAACATCTGGGGCGTTTGCGCCTGCCATTTTTGTTCGCGCGGGACCGTCGCCACCACCCGGCCGTCCTGTGCCTGCTTGAGGGTGTCGGGCACCGGCTGCGCCAGCAGCCCGCCCACGGGGTCGCAGTGGCAGGCGTCGATCAGGCTGTCAATCAGCTGGGGCGTGACCAGGCAGCGCGCCGCGTCGTGCACCAGCACCCAGTCGTCGGCTTCCGCGCCGCTGGCGGCGAGTTGTTCGAGGCCGCCCAGCACGCTGGCCGCGCGGCTGTCGCCTCCGCAGGGTGCCACCGCCACGCCGGCGAGCGCCTGCCCGTCAAAAAAGGAATCCCCCGGCGCCACCACGACCAGCGACGAGGTGATGCGCGGCACCTCGGCAAACGCCTTCAGCGTGTGCAGCACCATGGGGACACCGGCAATCGGCTGGTATTGCTTGGGCAAGCCCGGATGCGTCGTGGTGTCCCCGCTGGCCCGCGTGCCCTGGCCCGCACACGGGATCAGCGCAAAAAATCGCGGAATCAGGGATTTGGGGGCTGGCGGCGTCATGGCCCGATCATAGATTCTAAAATCGGGCTTCAATGTGTGGTCACACCCCATTCCGTCCGGTTTGGGGTGTTTCCCTTTTGTCCGGCCCTTTTTCCCTTGATGGCCTTTCTGCCACCTTTCCCGACTGTTCATGGATTTACCCAAACTGCTTCCCGGCAAACGCTACACGCTGCCCCAGCCAGCCGGCTCGGCCGACGCCTTGTTGCTGGCGCAGTTGGGCCTGCGGGAAAAGGCGGCCGGCCGGCTGACCGCACTCGTCACCGCGGATGCTGTCAGCGCCCAGCGCCTCATCGACGAGATGGCTTTTTTTGCGCCGGCACTGCGCTGCGCGATGTTTCCCGACTGGGAGACCCTGCCCTACGACACGTTTTCGCCGCACCAGGACCTGATCAGCGAACGTCTGGCCACGCTGTGGCGCCTGCACGCCTCAGGCGGCCAGCGCGACCCGGAAAGCGGCGTCGATGTGGTGATCGTGCCGGCCACCACCGCGCTGTACCGGCTGGCGCCACCGGCCTTCCTGGCGGGCTACACCTTTCACTTCAAGGTCAAGCAAAAGCTCGACGAAGCCAAACTCAAGAGCCAGCTGACCCTGGCCGGCTACAGCCACGTCACACAGGTGGTGAGCCCGGGTGAATATGCAGTGCGCGGCGGCCTGATTGACCTGTTCCCCATGGGCTCGCCCGTGCCTTACCGCGTGGACCTGTTCGACGACGAGATCGACTCGATACGCACCTTCGATCCGGACAGCCAGCGCAGCCTGTACCCGGTGCCCGAGGTGCGGCTGCTGCCGGGCCGCGAGTTCCCCATGGACGACGAGGCCCGCGCGCGCTTTCGCAGCCGCTGGCGCGAACTACTGGAGGGCGACCCGACCAAAAGCCGCATCTACAAGGACATCGGCAACGGCGTGGCCACCGCCGGCATCGAGTACTACCTGCCGCTGTTTTTCGAGGAAACCGCGACCGTCTTCGACTACCTGGGCAGCGACGCCACCGTGGTGCTGCACGGTGACCTGGAGCCGGCCTTCCAGCGCTTCTGGCAGGACACCAAAGACCGCTACCGGCTGGTGCGCGATGCGCCGGACCGCCCGGCCCTGCCGCCGGAATCGCTGTTCCTGGGCACCGAGCAGTTTTATGCGCGGGCCAACGACTACGCGCAGCTGGCCATCCGGCCCGCGATTGAAGACGTGGCTGACAACGCGCATTTCCAGAAGCTCGGTGAGCTCGCCGTGGTGCGCGGGGCCGAAGACCCGCTGGCCCGGCTCAAGGCCCACATCCGCAACACGCCGCAGCGCGTGTTGCTGCTGGCCGAAAGCGACGGCCGGCGCGAAAGCCTGCTGGACTTCCTGCGCGCCAGCAGCCTCAGCCCGCCGGCCTTCGACTCGCTGGAAGACTTCCAGACCAGCACGGAAAAACTCGGTATCGCCACGGCAGCATTGAACACGGGTTTCAGCTGGCTCGAAGGCGATATTGACTTCGTCACCGAGACCGAACTGTTTGCAGCCGGTGCGGTGACCCGGCGCCGCAACAAAAAACAGGAACAGGTCAGCGATGTCGAGGCACTGATCAAGGACCTGTCCGAACTCAATGTTGGCGACCCGGTGGTGCACAGCGCGCACGGCATTGGCCGCTACAAGGGCCTGATCAACATGGACCTGGGCCAGGGCAACACCGAGTTTCTGCATCTGGAATATGCCGACAACGCCACGCTCTATGTGCCGGTCAGCCAGCTCCAGCAAATCAGCCGCTACACCGGGGTCAGTGCTGAAGAAGCGCCTTTGCACCGGCTGGGCAGCGGCCAGTGGGAAAAAGCCAAACGCAAGGCGGCCGAGCAGGTGCGCGACTCGGCGGCCGAGCTGCTCAACATCTACGCGCGCCGCGCCGCGCGCGAGGGCCACGCCTTCCGCTATTCGCCCGATGATTACGAAACCTTTGCCAACGATTTCGGCTTCGACGAAACCGCTGACCAGCGCGCCGCTATCCACGCCGTGATCCAGGACATGATCAGCCCGCGCCCCATGGACCGGCTGGTCTGCGGTGACGTGGGCTTCGGCAAGACCGAGGTGGCGCTGCGCGCTGCTTTCATCGCCATCACCGGGGGCAAGCAGGTGGCCCTGCTGGCACCCACCACGCTGCTGGCCGAACAGCACTACCAGACGCTGGTGGACCGTTTTGCCAAATGGCCGGTCAAGGTCGCCGAGATGAGCCGCTTCCGCTCCGGCAAGGAGATCACCGCTGCGATCAAGGGCATCGCCGACGGCAGCATCGACATCGTGGTCGGCACGCACAAGCTGCTGAGCCAGGACGTGAAGTTCCAGCGCCTGGGCCTGCTCATCATCGACGAGGAACACCGCTTCGGCGTGCGCCACAAGGAGGCCATGAAGGCCATGCGTGCCGAGGTGGATGTGTTGACGCTGACCGCCACGCCGATTCCGCGCACCCTGGGCATGGCGCTCGAAGGCCTGCGCGACTTGAGCGTGATTGCGACTGCGCCGCAGCGCCGGCTGGCGATCAAGACCTTTGTGCGCAGCGAAAGCAACGGCGTGATCCGGGAGGCCGTGCTGCGCGAGTTGAAACGCGGCGGCCAGGTCTACTTCCTGCACAACGAGGTCGAGACCATCCAGAACCGGCGCGAAAAACTGGAAGCCCTGCTGCCCGAGGCACGCATTGCCGTTGCCCACGGCCAGATGCCCGAGCGCGAGCTTGAAAAAGTCATGAAGGACTTCATCGCCCAGCGCTACAGCCTGCTGCTGTGCTCGACAATTATTGAAACCGGTATTGACGTGCCCAGCGCCAACACCATCGTGATGAGCCGCGCCGACAAGTTCGGCCTGGCGCAACTGCACCAGCTGCGCGGCCGCGTCGGCCGCAGCCACCACCAGGCTTATGCCTATTTGATGGTGCCCGACATAGAGGGCCTGACCAAACAGGCCAGCCAGCGGCTCGAAGCCATCCAGCAGATGGAAGAACTCGGCTCGGGCTTTTACCTCGCCATGCACGACCTGGAGATCCGCGGCACCGGCGAGGTCCTCGGCGAAAACCAGAGCGGCAACATGATGGAGATCGGCTTCCAGCTCTACAACGAGATGCTCAATGAGGCGGTGTCCTCCCTGAAGGCCGGGCGCGAGCCCGACCTGCTGGCGCCGCTCAATGTCAGCACCGAGATCAACCTGCATGCGCCGGCCCTGCTGCCCAGTGACTATTGCGGCGACGTTCATTTGCGCCTGAGCTTTTACAAAAAGCTGGCCACCGCCAAAACCACCGACCAGATCGATGCGTTGCTGGAAGAAATTGTGGACCGCTTCGGCAAACTGCCGGCGCAGGCACAAACGCTGATCGACGTCCACCGCCTGCGCGTGATCGCCAAACCCTATGGCGTGGTCAAGGTCGATGCCGCGCCCACCATGATCAACATCACCTTCAAAAAGGACCCGCCCATCGACCCGATGGCGATCATGCATTTGATTCAGAAAAACAAACACATCAAGCTCGCCGGCAACGACAAGCTGCGCATCGAACGCGAGCTCAAGGAGCCGAAGGACCGGGCGCAGATGGTGCGCGATGTGTTGAAGAGTTTGGGCCAACCTGTCGCCGCCGCGCATTCAAACTAGCGCCGAGTCGAAGGCATATGCCATAGCATATGCTAAACTTCTCCATAGTCCCGCAGGAAAAACCACGCAGGAGAACCATCATGACCGATTCACTCCCCGTAGCTTCAGAAAACATGGCGCCTTATGCTGTAAATACTGCAGTCAGAGCGGTCAAATTGTTTAGAAACGGAGCCAACCAGGCTCTGCGCATACCCAAGGAATTTGAACTCCCTGGCGTTGATGCCCTTATTCACCGCGAAGGGGACAAGCTGATCATCGAGCCAGTCAAGCCCAGATTCGAGAAAGGCAGTGCGGCTGCTTTGCTGGCTGCGTTGGATGAAATTGCAAAGCTTGACCCGTGCGACGACGAGTTTCCGGATGTCGACGAAGGCCTGCTGCCGCTGGATGATGTTGACCTGGGTAGCAACTGACGATGGCCCTCCCCACAACCTACCTGCTTGATACGAACGTCGTCAGCCACCTCATGCGAGACGCGCAAGGACAGGTGGCAAAACGCTATCGATCATTGCTTGAAAGTCCGCAACCGGGCCGCATGGTCACCAGCGTTATCGTGCAATGCGAATTGCTCTACGGGTTGACCAGGAAGCCCTCGCCTCGCCTGCAAGCCGGGTACGACTTGCAGATGGCCCAATTGCCGGTGCTGGATCTGGATGAATCCGTGACGCAGCACTATGCAACGCTGCGCGCCTACCTGGAACAACTTGGAACCCCGATAGGGCCGAACGACGCGCTCATAGCCGCCCACGCCCTGGCGCTGGACGCCACGCTGGTCAGCGCCGACGCCGAGTTCGGGCGCGTACCCGGCTTGAAGCTTGAAAACTGGCTGAGCTAGGACGCGGTCGAGTTTTCCGGAGAACGCGATGAAAACCGAACCACCGCACAAGCTCAATAGTCATATGCGTCCCGCACAAAAAAGGTTACGACCGTGAAGCAGAGATTCCCACGAAGGAACAATGGATAGCCGCAAGCGCCAGGAAGTTCTTCGAGGCCTTGAGGCCGCTGCCTGAGTCAAAGCAGGAAAATGTCCAAATTCACCACCAGAGCAAAATCAACGGCGACGCACCAGCGCAACTGATTCAAGCATCAAATAGGCCTCCAGCCCAATATTGGCGGGCGCAAGCAGCTATCAAAATAGTAGTAAGTATTACCCAATGCAACCCACAGAAACTTCCCCCGGCCTCGTCGTCAACATCGCCACCCCCGACCTGAAGCTGGCCGGCTTCAAGCTGATCGCCTTCGACATGGACTCGACGCTGATCAACATCGAGTGTGTGGATGAAATCGCCGATGCCGCCGGGCGCAAGGCCGAGGTGGCGGCCATCACCGAAGCGGCCATGCGCGGCGAGATCACCGATTACAAGGACAGCCTGCGGCGCCGCGTGGCGCTGCTCAAGGGCGTCAGTGTCGACAGCATGGACGGCGTTTACCAAGAGCGCCTCAAGCTGAACCCTGGCGCTGCCGAGCTGGTCCACGCCTGCAAGGAAGCCGGCATGAAGGTGCTGCTGGTCAGCGGCGGTTTCACCTTCTTCACCGACCGCATCCAGCGCGAGCTCGGCATCGACTACACACGTTCCAATGTGCTGGAAATCGAGGACGGGCTGTTGACCGGCCGCCTGGTGGATCAGCCCTGGGGCGACATCTGCGACGGTGAGGAAAAGAAAAAAATGCTGCTGGAGACCTGCGCCATGCTGGGCATCACGCCAGACCAGGCGATTGCCATGGGCGATGGCGCCAATGACCTGCCGATGATGGGCGTGGCCGGCCTGTCGGTGGCCTACCATGCCAAACCCAAAGTCCGTGAGCAGGCCATGGTGGCCATCAACGAAGGCGGGCTGGACCGTTTGCTGGAAGTGTTTTCCTGACAATGCGGCTGCTCAAACGGTTTGAAAGGCTGCTGCACGCCTACCCCGACGCCGAACCGGTATTGCCGCCCAAGGGCTTTGTTGCCTTCATCTGGGCCGCTTCGCAAGGCGCACGCGGCTATATTCTTTTGCTGGCGGGGCTGTCGGCAGTCATGGCGATTTTCGATGCGCTGCTGTTCGCCATGCTGGGCCGCATCGTGGACTGGCTGTCGGTCACTGCGCCGGCGAATTTATGGCAGGAGCGCGGGCCCATGCTGGCGCTGCTGTTTGCGGTCGTGCTGGCCAGCGTGATCGTGGTCGCGCTGCAGACCATCGTCAAGCACCAGACCCTGGCCATCAATTTTCCGATGCGCCTGCGCTGGAACTTCCACCGGCTGATGCTGGGCCAGAGCCTGTCCTTCTATCAGGATGAATTCGCCGGCCGCCTGACCACCAAGGTCATGCAGACCGCTCTGGCGGTGCGCGACACGCTGTTTGTGGTGGCCGACGTGCTGGTGACCATGGGCGCCTATGTGGTGACCATGACCCTGCTGGCCGGCTCCTTCGACATGAAGCTGGTGCTGCCCTTCGCGGTGTGGCTGGCGCTGTACCTGATGGCGCTGGTCTATTTTGTGCCCCGCCTCGGCCACATTGGCAAGCAGCAGGCCGATGCACGCTCATTGATGACCGGCCGCATCACTGACGCCTACACCAACATCACCACCGTCAAGCTGTTTTCGCACAGCCAGCGCGAAGCCGGCTTTGCACGCGCCGCGATGCAGGACTTCATGAAAACCGGCCACCAGCAGATGCGTCTGGTGAGCCTGTTCGAGATCGTCAACCACGCCCTCAGCATGGGCCTGATCCTGGGCATGGCCGGTACCTCGCTGTGGCTGTGGTCGCAAGGCTCGGTGGGCGCCGGCGCCGTGGCGGCGGCCACCGCCATGGCACTGCGGCTGCAGGGCATGTCGCACTGGATCATGTGGGAAACGACCAGCCTGTTTGAAAGCGTGGGCACCGTGCAGGACGGCATCAACACCCTGTCGCGCGCCCGCACCATCGTCGATGCGCCGGATGCCCGCTCACTGGAGGTTCCGCGCGGCGAGATCCGCTTCGAGAAGGTTGACTTCAACTACAGCGCCAGCGGCCCGCGTGTGATCGATGGCCTGACGCTCACGGTCCGCCCCGGAGAAAAAATCGGTCTGATCGGGCGGTCCGGCGCCGGCAAGTCCACGCTGGTCAACCTGCTGCTGCGTTTTCATGACCTGAACGGCGGCCGCATCCTGATCGACGGTCAGGACATCGCCGCTGTCACCCAGGACAGCCTGCGCAGCCACATCGGCATGGTCACCCAGGACACCTCGCTGCTGCACCGCTCGGTGCGCGACAACATCGCCTACAGCCGGCCGGGGGCAACCGACGAAGACGTGCGCCGGGCCGCACGCCGCGCTGAAGCCGACAGCTTCATCGGCCACCTGAGCGATCCGCACGGCCGCACCGGCTACGACGCGCATGTGGGCGAGCGCGGCGTCAAGCTCTCGGGGGGGCAACGCCAGCGCATCGCGATTGCGCGCGTGATGCTCAAGGACGCGCCCATCCTGTTGCTCGACGAAGCCACCAGCGCACTCGATTCCGAGGTCGAGATCGCGATCCAGGGCAGCCTGGACACCCTGATGCAGGGCAAGACCGTGATTGCCATTGCCCACCGGCTGTCCACCATCGCGGCCATGGACCGCCTCATCGTGCTGGACCAGGGCCGCATCGTCGAAGAAGGCGACCACCACAGCCTGCTGCAAAGCGGCGGCCTGTATGCGCGGCTGTGGGCCCATCAGAGCGGTGGTTTTTTGAGCGACACGTTCAGGGAAGACCCGGCGCTGGCAACATGAACTTCGGAAAAACCACCCCCATCCTCAGAATTTTCGATGAGGCCAAGGCCCGGGAGTTCTATCTGGACTTCCTGGGCTTCAAGCTGGACTGGGCGCACCGCTTCGAGCCCGGTCTGCCCCTGTACCTCCAAGTCTCGCGCGACAGCTGCGTGCTGCACCTGTCGGAACACCATGGCGACGCCTGCCCGGGCGCTGCGTTGCGCATTGAAACCGGCGACATCGCCGCCTTTCACCGCGAGCTGCTCGCCAAAACCTACACCTACGCGCGGCCGGGCCTGCAGGAAATGCCTTGGGGCAGCGTGGACATGTCCATCCATGACCCTTTCGGCAACCGCCTGACCTTCACCAGCGCGATCAGCACCTGAAGCGGTTCAGGCCGAGGCTGTTTCACCGCAGCCGACTGCCGGCAGCCGGACCGTGAAACAGGTGCCCGATGGCGCCTGGCTGCTGACGGAAACGCTGCCGCCATGCATGTCCACCGCATGGCGCACAATCGCCAGCCCCAGCCCCGTGCCGGGAATGCTGCCAACATTGCTGGCGCGGTGAAAGGACTCGAACAGATGGCCAAGCTCCTCCTGCGGAATGCCGATGCCCTGGTCCTGCACCTCGAACACCACGTCCTCTGCATCAGCCCTCACACTGAACCGCACACGGCCACCTTGCGGTGAATACTTGAGGGCGTTGGACAGCAGGTTGCTGAAGATGTGCCTCAGCAGTTTTTCATCGTACAGGCCAGGTTCCGCGCCGGCCCGGTAGTCCAGCGCCAGCTCGCACAGGCTGCCTGCCTGCTGAAGCCGCGCCTCCTCGATCAACTGCTGGCACAGGGTCTGCAGGTCCAGCGGGCGCGGCTCGAACTCCAGCATCCGGGCTTCGCCCTTGCCGATCAGCAGCACGCGGTCCAGCATGCGCATCATGCGCTGGACGCTGGCGGCAATCGTGTCCAGCGTGTCGGATTTTTCCTGGGCCGGCAGGCGGTCGCCGTAATGCTTGAGGATCTCGCCGGACGACAGGATGGTGGCCAGCGGCGTGCGGAATTCGTGGCTGGTCATGGCCACAAAACGGCTGCGCAGTGTGTTGAGTTCCTTTTGCTGCTCCAGCGCCTCGCGGGTTTCTTCCTCGGACTTTTTGCGCTCGGTGATGTCCAGAAAGGTCCAGATCACGCCGGACTCCGGGTTGCCGGCCTGCAGGCAGCTGCCGCCCATTTGCACCCACAACATCTCGCCGTTGCGGCGCCGCAAGGGCTGCTCACAGGTATAGCTTCCGGTGTGCCGCAGCGCTTCACGCGCCGCATTGCCAAAAGCCGCCCACTGCGCCGCATCGTTGTGCAGCCGCTCGGCAGAATGGCCGATCAGCTCCTCACGCGGGTAATCCATCATTTCGGCAAACTTGGCATTGACCCACTCCAGCCGGCGCGCCACCGACAGCACGATGCCGACCAGCGCACTGTTGAGGATGGCCTCGCGTTCGGAGGAGGTGTGCAGCAGCTCCGCTTCGAGTTCCTTGCGCCGCGTGATGTCCGTCATCACCCACACCGTGCCCTGCGTGAGGTCGCGCGGGCTGACCGCCTTGCCGGACAGCGAAATCCAGATGCGCGTGCCGTCGTACTGCCGCACCTGGATTTCCGTCTGGTAGGCCCGCCCCTCGCGGATGCAAGCGGCCACCTCGCCGCCGACGCGCAGGTACTCCTCGCGCGACAGGTAAAACGGCTCCATCGAGGTCAGCGGCCGGCCGCCCGCGCCGAAAATTTCCAGCATGGCCTGATTGGCCCAGCGAAACCGCCCCTCCGGCGTCAGGAAGGCAATGCCGACGATGGAATTTTCGAGGATGGTTTCGCGCTCCTGCAGCACCTTGCGGTAACGCTCCTGCGACTGGCTCAACGCCTCGACCATGGCATGCCCGGCCTCGCTGGCGGCCTGGGCCTGCTCTTTTTCGGCAAGGGCCACATTGATGCGGTCTGCCAGTGCAAACGACAGCAGCACCATTTCAAGCGCCGAGCCGATCAGCAGCGCATTGGCGGTCAGCAGGTTGGACGGCAGCACCCCGGTGTTGTGCAGCACCAGCACGGCCACGCCGAGCAGCAACACCGCCCAGGCCATGAGGAAATAACGCGCACCGGGATGTTTGTCGTGCACGCTGAAGACGCCGGCCAGCACCAGCGTAGTGACACTGACCACGGCCAGCACCGTCACCATCCAGGACGACACCACATAAGGCA
>CBFGNA010000035.1:0-11529 GCA_965650045.1 uncultured Polaromonas sp. | reverse complement strand
TGACACGGTGCAGGTGCAGGTCAACACCTTCCGGGTCGCGCTGGAACACTGGCAGCGCTGGCAGGCGCTGGGCCAGGCCGCGCGCTAGCTGCGAACCGGCTGACCCAGTGCGGCCGGCATGCGCGCACCGCGCCCCAGCCCGGCGAGCACCAGCAGGGCGGCCAGGTAGGGCGTCATCTGGATCACATAGGACGACACCGCGAGGCTGAACGCCTGCGCCCGCAGCGACAGCGCCTCGGCTGCGCCGAACAGCAGGCAGGCCAGCAGGCTGCCGACCGGCATCCAGCGTCCAACAATGATGGCGGCCAGCACCAGGTAGCCGCGACCGCCAGTCATGCCATCGGTGAAGGTGCCGACCTGCTGCAGCGACAACACCGCACCGGCCAGCCCGGCCAGCGCGCCACCAGCGACCATGGCTGCCAGGCGCACACGTGCCGGGTTGGCACCCGCGGCAAAGGCAGCGAGCGGGTTTTCGCCCACAGCGCGCAGCGTCAGCCCGGACCGCGTGCGAAACAGGAACAGGGCGACCGGCAGCACCAGCAAAAAAGCCAGGTAGGTCAATGGCGGCTGCTGGAACAGCAGCGGGCCGACCACGGGCAGCGCTGACAGCCCGGGGATCGGCCAGGTTTCCAGCAGCGGCACGCGGATCACCGGTGCGCCCCCGCCCGACGCTGCGGCACGCAGCAGAAAACTCGTGAGGCCCAGCGCCAGGATGTTGGATGCCAGGCCGGTCACCATGTGTTCGGTGTTGTAGCGCACCGTGGCAATGCCCACCACCAGCGCCAGCAGCATGCCGCCGAAAGCGCTGGCGGCCAGGCCGACGCCTGCGCTGGATGCAAGGTGGGTGGCGATGACGCCGAAAAAGGCGCCCGTCAGCATCTGGCCTTCGAGGCCCACGGCCACTGTGCCGCTGCGTTCGCTCAGAATGCCGCCGAGCGCGGCGAGCAGCAGTGGCGTCGCGATGCGCAGGCTCGCTGCCAGGAAATCGAGAAGCAGGGCCATGTCCATGGCTTACACCTTGTCGCCGCCGGAGCGGCCCATCGCACACAACACAAAAATCATTGTCAGCCCCTGGATCACCAGCACCAGCGAGGAGGGCACACCGACCTGGCGCTGCATCGCCAGCGCGCCGGTTTCGAGGAATCCAAAAAACAGCGCCGCTGGCAGCACATACAGCGGATTGAGTGCGCCCATCAACGCGATGGCGACAGCATTGAAGCCGAAGCCGGCCGAGAAACCTTCGATCAGGCGGTAGTGGATGCCCAGGCATTCGATGCCCCCGGCCAGACCGGCGAGCGCGCCGGCCGAACACATCAGGCCGAAGATGGCACGGCCCGGCGACATGCCGGCGTAGCGCGCGGCCGACGGGCTGGCGCCGACCACGCGCCAGCGGAAACCCAGGGTGGTGCGCCAGAGCACAAAGTTCGCGCCCAGCGTTGCCAGCACCGCGAACACGATGCCGATGTGCAGGTCGGTGCCGGGCACCAGCTTGGGCAACCAGGCCGCCGATTCG
Organism: uncultured Polaromonas sp.; assembly: GCA_965650045.1. Lineage (GTDB taxonomy): Bacteria > Pseudomonadota > Gammaproteobacteria > Burkholderiales > Burkholderiaceae_C > Polaromonas. The sequence goes on along the minus strand of CBFGNA010000035.1, from coordinate 10,016 downwards.
AACAGCGGCGACTGCGGAAAGCCGGCGCCTTCCTCGCCCATGCGGCCGTGCAGCAGCTCGGCCACCAGCAGCAGCGCGACAAAGTTCAGCAACAGCGTCACCAGCACCTCATGCACGCCGCGAAACACACGGATGGAGGCGGCAACACCGGCCCAGGCCGCACCACCGGCGGCGCCGGCCGCCAGCGCCAGCGGGAGCAGGGCCCAGGCTGGCCAGCCGCCGGCAAACAGGGCAACGGCCGATGCGGCTGCACCACCGACGGCAAGCTGGCCTTCGGCGCCGATGTTCAGCACCTTGCCGCGAAAACACAGGGCAATGCCGACAGCGCACAGCAGGTAGGGCGTGCTGCGGTTCAGGCCGACCACCGCCCGCTCCCAGGAGCCGACCGCCCCCATGACCAGGTGGTAATAAGCCAGAAACGGGTTTTTCCCGGCGATCAGGATCAGCATCGCGGTGATCAGGAAGGCCATGCCGATGGAGGCGGCGGCGCGCCACAGCGGGCCGGAACGATGAGCTGCGTCGAGTAAACGCGAAGAAAGCCTGGCGGCAGGCAGGTCCTGCGTTTGCGCTGTCATGTTGTTTCCTGCAAGGCGCCGGCCATGGCCAGGCCGATACGTTCAATGTCTGCTTCGCTGCGATCCATCAGCAGCACGATGCGGCCGTCGGACAGGACCCCCACGCGATCACCGACGGTCAGCACTTCCTCAAGTTCCGACGAGATGTAAAGCACGGCTGCGCCTGCGTCGCGCAGTTTCTGCAAGCTTTCCATCACGAAGCGGGTGGCACCGGGATCCAGGCCCCAGGTCGGCTGAAAGGCGATGACAACTTGCGGCTGGCGGCCGAGTTCGCGCGCCAGCGCCACCTTTTGCTGGTTGCCGCCGGACAGCGTGCGCGCGGCGGCCGCGGGTGAGGCGGCGCGCACGTCGAAGTCGCGCATGCGCTGCCGGGCCGTGCGGCAGGTGGCGGCGCGGTCGATACGGCCAGCCACGGAGTAAGGCCGTCGGCCGATGTCGCGCAGCATCAGGTTGTCCTCGATGGACATGCCCTGGACCAGGCTGGTGCCGGATCGGTCCGCCGGGATGTAGGCGATGCCGGCTTCCAGCCGCTCGGCGGCGCCGCCGGCACTGATGTCCACACCATCGAGAAAAATGCGGCCGCGCAACGGCGCGTTCAGGCCAGCCAGCGTGTTGGCCAGTTCGCCCTGGCCGTTGCCATCGATGCCGGCAAGCGCCAGCACCTCGCCGGCGTGCAGTTCAAAACTGGCGTCCTTCAGGCGCTCTGCGCCCGTAGTGTCGCGCGCTGCGAGCGCCTCGACCTTGAGCCGCACCGGGCCGGCGAGCGCAGCGCGGCGTTCGGCCGGCGCGGCCAGTTCCCGGCCGACCATCATGCGGGCCAGCGACTCGCGTGTTGCGCCGGCGGCCGGCGCCGTACCCACCACCTGGCCATCACGCAGCACCACGATTTCGTCGGCCACCGCCAGCACCTCACCCAGCTTGTGGGTGATGAACACCACCGAATGCCCTTCGGCGCGAAACCGCTGGAGGAATTCCAGCAGGCGGGCGATTTCAGGGGGCGACAGAATGGAGGTGGGCTCGTCGAGAATCAGCAGGTCGGCCCCGCGCAGGATGGCCTTGAGGATTTCGATGCGCTGCTTTTCCCCCAGCGCCAACCGTTCGACCCGGGCGGCTGGATCGATGTCCAGGCCGTAGCGCTGGGCGGCATCGCGCACCTTGTCGGCCATGGCGGCGTGGTCCAGCCACGTGCCACCCTGGGCGCTCCAGCCGAGCATCAGGTTTTCGCTCACGGTCATCGCCTCGACCAGCGTGAAGTGCTGGTGGATCATGGCAATGCCTGCCTGCAGGGCCGCCTTGGGGCTGCCTGCATCGAGCTCGCGGCCGCGGTAAACGATGGCGCCCTCATCAGCGCGCACCATGCCGAACAACACCTTCATCAGCGTGCTCTTGCCCGAGCCGTTCTCGCCGAGCAAGCCGACGATCTGCCCGGGCTGGACCGTGAAGTTGATGTTGCGATTGGCCCGAACGCTGCCATAGGACTTCGAGATGCCGCGCATCTCGAGCAAAGCCTGCATCTCAGAGACCTCCGCGGGCGTCTTCCTTGGAGACGGTGATGGTCAACTGACCGGTGGCGAACTTCTTCTTCAGTGCCTCGATTTCCGCCACCACTTCTTTGGGAACGGCTGGACCGTAAGGTTTGCCGGGCGCGTACATCAGGTCGGCACCGGGGCCGGCTTTGGCGTCGTAGCCGTAGGTCAACAGCGCCGGCTTGAGCGTGCCGGCGCGCGCTTCTGCGGCAGCGGCCACGTACATGTCATCCCACTTTTCAATGATGGCGGCAAGTACCTGCTGCGGCGCTGCCTCGACGTGCCCGAAGGAGCGGCCGCTGGTGTAGACGTTTTTCTCCTTGGCGGCCTGCACGATGCCGTTCTGGCCGGCGTTGAGCTTGCCGAAAACAAAGTCTGCACCGCCGGCGATCAGCGCGAGTGCCGCTTCCTTGGCCATCGCCGCGTCTTCCATGTCCTTGATGTAGATGACGCGCACTTCGGCATTGGGCTTCACGCTCTTGACGCCCTGGCGGAAGCCGCCAACTTGCTGGACCACATTGGGCAGGCCCTCAAGACCGTTGACGGAACCGATCTTGCCGGTCTTGGACATCCGCGCCGCGAGCACGCCCATGACATAGCCGACCTGCGCATTGTCGTAGTCCACCGAGGTCACGTTTTTTCCCATGCCGCTGGCGCCCGAGCCCACGATGAAACTGGTTTTTTCGAATTCCGGGCCTACCCGCTGGGCGGCCGACAGGAAACGGCCCGAGTGGCCGATCACCGGGTTGAAACCACGGCGCGCGTAGTCTTTCATGGTTTCGATGTGGTCGGAGGGTGCGACGTTTTCAGAGTACGCGGTTTCAGCGCCGTTGCTCTTGAGTTTGGTGATGGCACCGAAGCCGTTGGCGTTCCAGCTCTGGTCGTTGATGGAGCCGGGCAGCAGCATGGCGACCTTGCCTTGGGCCAGTACAGCGGGCGTAGCCATCAGGCTGGCACTGGCCAGAGCCAGCGCGGCGGCCAGACGGGGGAAAGAGAAGGGGATGTGGCGGATGCGCATGGAAAACTCCTTGTGAAAGTGACGGTGTTTCCGCAAGAAGCAGGCCATGGCAGAGCGGGCGAGGCCGGTGCCAGCGCTGGACGCCCGACCTCGGCCCCGGGTGCGGGAATGCGGCCATTCGCCCTCTTTTTTGTTGCACCGCGGTGCCGTTTTGGCATCAGTCCAAAAGCGTGCGCCGATGACGGCGCGTGCACTGAAGCAATCGCTTCATTCCCTGTTTTGGGTCAGTGCGAGCAGGCGTTCAGCCACGAATTCCGAAAAAAGTGCCGAGGCCACGGGCAGCACCCGCCCGCGCAGGGCCATCAGGACCAGGCGCGCAGGCGGCAGATTGCGCTCGTTGATCGGCACGGCGACTGTGCCGGCGTCGGCGCCGATGGCGATCTGGAAGCTGATGCCGCCCGCTTCGCGTGCGAAGCCGCGCATCAGTTCAAAGGAGTTGGACACCAGCATGGCGTCGGGTTTGACCGATGACTTGTCCAGCATGTCATCGAGCACGCTGCGCCCGGAAAGGCTGCGGTCGGGCAAGGCATGCGGATATTTCAGGCAATCCTTCAGCCGCACACTGGCCTTGCCGGCCAGCGGGTGGTCGGGCGCCATGATGGCGCAGGTCTGCTGCTGTACCTGGGCCAGCACGCGCAGACCGCTGGCCGCCGGGGGATTGAACACCAGCGCCAGGTCCACCTCGAACTCCAGCACCGACTGCACGGCTTTCTCGCGGTCGAGGATCTTGATGTCGAAGCTGACGGCGGGGTGTATCTTCTGGAAATCGACAATGGCTGCGGGAAGAAATGCAGACGCCAGCGCCTGGCTGCCCGCCATCGCCACGTGGCCGCGCCTCAGACCGCGCAGGGCTTCGATCTCGGAGCGCACATGGGCCAGGTCGGCAGCGCGCCGTCGCGCATAACTGACGAAGAGTTCACCGGCAGCCGTCAGCCTGACGCCGCGCGGCCGGCGCTCGAAGATGGGGGTGCCAAGTTCCCGCTCCAGATCCTGGATGCGCCGGTTGACGGCGGACGCCGCGACGTGAAGCTGTTCTGCCGCCGCACGGATGGAGCCGCAGCGGGAAACCGCATCGACATAGTCAAGAAATCTCAGGTGTTGCATGCAGACGCTGGAAGCAAGAGTGATGCCGAACCGGCAACGCGACGTGACTGAATGAGGTGCAATGGCAAGCGCCCGGTGGCACATGGTTTGCGTGTGAACCGGCATGACTTTGCCGATCACACATCTTCCCGAAATCGACCTGGGTGAATTCCATGGGGAAACGGCAGGCGGGCTCGCGCGCCGGACGCAACTCGCCCGCACGCTGGACCAGGCTTGCCGCGACATCGGTTTTATCGTGGTCAAGGGGCACCGCGTGCCAGCGAGGGTCTTGCAGGACACTTTCGACGCTGCTTTCAGGTTCTTCGACGCGCCGGAGTCGCTTCGGCGCAGCGCCATGCCCGCCGACGGTCGGGTTCGGGGCTACACACCGATGCTGCACCAGCAACTGGCGCGCAGCCTGCACCATGAAACGCCGCCGGACCTGTTCGAGCGTTTCCGCATGGGGCCGTTCGAACTGCCGGCTGACGAGTACCACCTCTCGCGCAGCAAGGGCTGGTTTGCGCCCAACGTCTGGCCTGAAAACATGCCGGGTTTTCGCGATGCCTTGCAGGCCTACTACAGGGCCATGGAAGGGCTGGCGCACGATCTCATGCGTTTGTTCGCGCTGGCGCTGGATCTGCCCACCGCGTATTTCGACCGCTACACCGACAGGCACATCTCCTCGCTGTGCCTGAACCACTACCCGGCCTTGCAAGCGGCCCCCGCCCAGGGGCAGCTGCGGGCCGGCGAGCACACTGACTACGGGTCGCTGACCATCGTCGCGCCCAGCGCAGCGCCCGGACGGCTCCAGGTCCACACGCGCAGCGGCGAATGGATTGACGTGGCGCCGACCGAGGGCCAGTTTGTCGTCAACATCGGCGACCTGATGGCGCAGTGGACCAATGACCGGTGGGTGTCCACCCTGCATCGCGTGGGCAACCCGCCGGAGGCCGCCGGCCCGAGCAGCCGCCGTGTCGCCCTGGTGTTTTTCCACCAGCCCAACGACGATGCCCTGATCGAATGCATCCCGACCTGCCGGGTGGCCGGCCAGGCGCCGCTGTACCCACCCATCACTTCAGGCGAGCACCTGCGCCAGAAGATCACCCGCCACTTCACACCCCAAAAGGCTTTTTGACCCATGTACAAGATCGACGTTTTCAGAGTTCCGTGCGCAGGCCCGGGCGACACTTCAGGGCTGCAACATCTGATCGATTCTGGCGAGGTCGATCCGGCCCACATCGTCGCTGTCATGGGAAAAACCGAAGGCAACGGCTGTGTCAATGACTACACCCGCGAATACGCCACCGCCATGCTGCAGGCGCTGCTGGGGCGGCACCTCGGGCTGGCGCCGGAGGCGGTGGGGCGGCGCGTGGCCTTTGTGATGTCCGGCGGCACGGAGGGCGTGTTGTCGCCGCACCTGAGCGTTTTTTCGCGAAAACCGGCTGTGCGGGGAGCGCCGTCCGGGCAAAAGCGCCTGTCCATCGGCATCGCATTCACGCGTGATTTCCTTCCCGAGGAGATGGGGCGCCGCGAACAGATTGAGGAAACTGCTGCCGCCGTCAAGCGTGCCATGGCGGATGGGGGCATCGGCTCCGTGGACGATGTGCACTTCGTCCAGGTCAAGTGCCCGCTGCTGACGGCGGCCAAGATTGCGGATGCCCGGTTGCGCGGCCACGAGCCGGTCACCGCCGATACCTACGAATCCATGGGTTATTCGCGGGGGGCCTCCGCGCTGGGCGTGGCGCTGGCGACGGGCGAGGCGGGCTCCCAGCTGTTTGAGGACGCTGCCGTGCTGCACGACTGGACACTGTGCTCCTCGGTGGCATCGACTTCGGCTGGCATCGAGATCGAGCACAACGTCGTGATCGTGATGGGCATGAGCACGCAGGCCTGCAGCGAGCTGGTGATTGCGCATGAGGTGATGGCCGATGCCATCGATGCTGCCGCAGTGCGCCGTGCCATTGCGGCGCTGGGCGTCGGCGAAGACGACGCACCGCGTCGCATTGTCAACGTCTTTGCCAAGGCCGAAGCCAGCCCTGAAGGTCAGGTGCGGGGCGTGCGCCACACCATGCTGGGCGACTCCGACATCAACCCCACCCGTCATGCGCGCGCGGCCGTTGGCGCAGTGATTGCCTCGGTGGTGGGTCACGGCATGGTTTACGTCTCGGGCGGTGCCGAACACCAGGGACCGGCCGGTGGCGGCCCGGTGGCCGTGATCGCGCGCTGCTGAGAACTGGCAGAATTGCAGGCATGCCAGACATGCCGCAACCCGACCCCCGACCCCGGCCAGAAGCGCGCAGCGCCTATCGTGTTTTTCGTCCCATCAGCACGCGCTGGTCCGACAACGATGTTTATGGCCATGTCAACAACGTCATCTACTACAGCTGGTTCGATACCGCCGTCAATGGCCACCTGATCGAGTCCGGCGGAATCGACATCCATCACGGCCAGGTCATAGGCCTGGTGATCGAAACGCAATGCAACTATTTTTCACCGCTGGCTTTTCCCGATCCTGTGCTCGCGGGCATCCGTGTCGCGCATATCGGTTCGTCCAGCGTGCGTTACGAGGTGGGCCTGTTCGCCGGCAAGCCCGGTGATCCGGCGTCAGAGATGACCGCGGCGAAGGGCCACTTCATTCACGTCTACGTTGACAAGCAGTCGCGCCGGCCCGCGGCCTTGCCCACCCAACTCCTGTCAGTACTGGAACAACTCAAGTGACACATCCTTCCGCCCGCCCGGCAGTGACCGACCCGTCCAGTGTGGACGCCGCCATCGAGAGCCGGTTTTCGGCACGGGCGTTTTTGCCGCAGTCGGTGCCGCGCGAGCTTATCGAAGACATTCTTCGCGTCGCCAGCCGCGCCCCATCGGGAAACAATGCCCAGCCCTGGAAGGTGTATGTGCTGCAGGGCCAGAGCCTGGCAGGTCTGGTGGACAAGGTCAGCACGGCCCATGATGCCGTGTATGCGGACCCCAGCCTTGCTGCCAGTTACGTGGAGGAGTACGACTACTACCCGCGCAAGTGGATCAGCCCCTACATCGACAGGCGCCGCGAAAACGGCTGGAGCCTGTATGGCTTGATGGGTATCACCAAGGGTGACAAGGACAAGATGCATGCCCAGCACAACCGCAACTTCCGCTTCTTTGATGCGCCGGTCGGGCTCATGTTCACGGTGGACCGCATCATGGGGCAGGGCAGCCTGCTGGACTACGGCATGTTTTTGCAGAACATCATGGTGGCGGCCCGCGCGCGCGGCTTGCACACCTGTCCGCAGGCAGCATGGAACGGCTTTGCAAAAATCATCCTGCCGCACATCGGCGCAGGCCCGGACGAAATGGTGGTTTGCGGAATGGCCCTCGGGCACCTGGATGAAGAGGCCATCGTGAACACCCTGCACACACCGCGTGAGGCGGTGCAGGGCATCACGACCTGGCTCGACTAGCAGCCGACCTGGCCTCAGGCTTAACGGAACAGTGCAGCATCCATCTCGCGCAGGCTGGGTGCCACACGAACGTTCACGCCGTTCATGAGGTCCAGCACCTGGCTTTGCAGGTCGATGCCGGGCGCAATTTCCGTGAGCATCAGGCCTTCGGCGCGCACTTCGAAGACGGCGCGTTCGGTGATGATTTTGGCCTGCTGGCCACGCTCGGCCACGTTGCGCCGCACCGGATACGTGATGTGGTCGGCCGCCTTCACAAACTTTTTCACCTTGCCCTCCTTGAGGATGACCAGCTTGCCGTCCTTGAACTCGACTTCCAGGCCACCTGTGGTGAAGGTGCCGGTGAACAACAACTCCTGCGCGTTGTAGGCGATGTCGATGAAGCCCCCGGCCCCGGGGTTGGCGACGCCGAAGCGCGAGACGTTGACATTGCCGGCGTCGTCAAACTGCGCGAAAGCCAGCGCGGCAAACGGGCAACCACCGCCGTCGATGAAGTCGAACTGGCTCACGCCGTCGAGCAGGGCTTCGGGGTACTTGTTGGCCGAGAACTGCCAGCCGCTCATCACCAGCCCGCCAAAGGGGCCGTGCTCGGTGGTGAATTGGTAGTCGCGGTAGCCGCCGTCCTTGAAGTGGCCGTCTTCGAGCAGCACCGTGGGGACGTCGGACGAGGCGCCAAAACCGAAGATGGACGTCACCCCCGGGCGGACTTCGACCGCCGCGCGGCGCGCGATGATCTTGTCTGTGCCAAAGGGCAAGCGGTCGCTGGTCTGGCCGCCCCAGGCCACGCCACCCAAATAGCTTTCGTCATAGGCGACCTGCGTGGTCATCATTTGCTGATCGTCCACCACCACCTTGTCCACCAGCACGCCGGGGATCTTGACCATGGGCGCAGGGCGGCTGCCGCGCTCGACGATGCGGCGCACTTGCGCGATCACGGTTCCGCCGCAGGCCTTGACCGCCAGTGCAATCTGCAGGGACGAGGAGTGGATGGGTTCGTCCTCGAATGACAGGTTGCCGAATTCATCGGCGGTCGAAGCACGGATGAAGCCCACATTCAGCGGCCAGCTCGGGTAAAACAGGTAATCCTGGCCCTCGAACTCGACGCGCTTGATGAGGTCGTCCTTGGCCAGGGTCGTGAACTTGCCACCGGTCTGGCGCGGGTCGGCGTAAGTGTCCAGGCCGATTTTGGTGAGGTAACCGGGGCTGCGGCGCGCCACTTCCCGCAGCCAGTGCATGCTGGCACCTATGGGCCAGCTGTAGGCCTCGATGCGGTTCTCGCGGATCAGCCGCATCAGCTCCGGGCGCTTGCCGGTGACGGGGTCGGTCGGGTTCACGTAGGAGCCTGAAACGATGCGTTTCATCAGGCCTTCAACGGCTACGTGGTCCATGCCGCGGATGCCCATCGCGTCGCCGGTGCCGCAGGGGAAATAGAAAGTCACATCGCGCGGCTCGGCCGAGGTCTTGAACCGTTCTGCCAGCCCCTTGAGCAGGGCATCCGGTGTGATCCATCCGATGACACCGACACTGGCCACGGCATCGCCGCTTTTGACAATGGCAACGGCTTCTTCTACCGAGCAGATCTTGCTCATACTCATACTTTCACTCCAAATTTCCTGAGGGTTGCCTGCGCCGTGGCGTGGCGACAGTTGTCTTTGAAAAAATGCGAAGCCAGCAGATCGCCGCTTTCGCCGTTGGGCGCGCCGTGTGACGCAAAATAAAGTTTGGTGGCGGCAATGGCTTCCTGCGGCAGGCGGGCATACGTGGCTGCGATGTCCATCGCGCGCTCCTGCGCCGCGCCGTCTTCGGCCAGGTGATCGGCCAGTCCGAGGCGCATGGCCTCATCGCCCTGGAAAGGCGTGCCGCCCCAGACCAGTTGCCGGGCCCGCGTCCGGCCGACGCGGCTGACCAGCACCTCGATGCCCCAGGGAGGAATCCAGCCGATCTCCACCTCGGGAAGGTTCCAGCGCGTCGAGCGCGCCGTAACCACCACGTCGCAACTGGCGGCCAGCACAAAGCCGCCGCCCAGCGCAAATCCTTCTACCGCAGCGATGACCGGCTTGCGCAACATGCCGAGTTCCCGGCAAAACGACGCAGTGCGTGCCTCATGCGCGCACATCTCGTCGAGCGACATGGCCCCGAGTTCCTTGAGGTCGCTACCGGCGCAAAAGCCGGGCGCCTGGCCCGTCAGGACCACGGCGCCGATGTCGCCGTCCGCATCCAGTTCATGAAAGACCTGGCGCATCCTGGCCACCAGGTCGTCACCCAGCGCATTGCGGCGGGCAGGCCGGTTAATGCTGAGCAGCGCGACGCGGCCGCGCCTGTCCAGCTTCAGTTCTTCATGTGTCAAGGCAGGCTCCGTCTTTGTTCAAGAGTGTTC
>CBFGNA010000034.1:0-11545 GCA_965650045.1 uncultured Polaromonas sp. | reverse complement strand
CACCCATGGCCAACGGCGGCAAACCGCGCGCCGGGAACCGCTGCTCCAGCCAGTGACGGAATTCCTGGGTGGACAGGGCCATCGCCAGCGCCGCCGAAATCGCGCGCCGCGCGGCGGGCAGGGGAGAGCCGCTGAGCGTGTCGGCAAACACCGCCATCAGGCCGTCGCCGACAAACTTCAGATGCCGGCCGCCGTTTTTTAGCACCGGCTGGCAGATGCGCTCGAAATATTCGGTCAGCGATTGCGAAACCTCGGCGGCATCGAGCTTTTCCGCCAGCGAGGTGAAGTTGCGTATGGTCGAGACCAGCACGGTGGCCTGCAGCGCCTGGCCGGTGTCGCCGCCGGCCGGTGGCACGGCCAGCGCAAACGACGCTGCGGGCCCGCCGCCGATGTTGTCCGAAAAAGCGCTGCGCAGGCGCGCCTCCAGCGCAGCGAGACCGGCGTTGATGCGCTCTTCGACACGGGCCTTCTTGAGAATTTGCGCGTTGACGGCGTCCAGCAGTTCGGTGCGCGTGAAGGGTTTGGACAGGTAGTCATCGGCGCCGGTGGTCATGCCGCGGCGCATGCTGCTGCGATCATCCAGCGCGGTCAGCAGCACAAACGGGGTGGTGGACAGCGGGCCGTCAGCCCGCACTGCGGCCAGCAGCGCAAAGCCGTCCATGTCGGGCATGTTGACGTCGGAAATGATCAGGTCGGGGGTGCGGGCACGTGCCTCTGCCAATCCGGCGCGGCCGTCGGAAGCTGCCACGGTGTCGAAACCTTCGAGGCTCAGGAGGCGCACGATGTTGGTCCGGATGGCATCGTCGTCTTCAACCACCAGAATCAGCGCCATGGCCCGGTCCCTTGACGCTTGCTCAGCCGCCGTGTTCCAGCGTGAAGCCCGCGTTGCGGTCCTGGCCCAGGCGCGCCACCATCTGCGGCAGGGCGGCCTGCAGTTCGGCCTTCAGCGTATGTGGCGGGTTGATCACAAACATGCCGCTGGCCGGCAGTCCGGGGCGTTTGACATCACCGGCCTCGTCGGTGGTCAGTTTGCTGGACTTGACGGTCAGGGTGGCGTTGAGCCAGGCACGGCCGGCCTTGACCGCCAGTGTTTTCAGTTTGCGCGGCAGGTCGTGGGCTTCCGGCCGCGGAATGATCGGGTACCAGACGACGTAGGTGCCGGTGGCAAAACGCTTGACGGCATCGGTCATGGTGGCGACAACCCGGCCGTAGTCGTTCTTGATCTCGTAGCTCGGGTCGCAAAACACCAGGGCGCGGCGCGCCGGCGGCGGCAAAAAGGTTTTCAGCACCTCAAAGCCGTCCTCGCGGGTGACGCTGATCTGCCGGCCAGCGCCGAGTTGTTCGATGTTGCCACTGAGCGACTTGAAATCGGTGGGGTGCAGCTCGAACAGCTTGAGCTTGTCGCGGCCGCTGAGGAATTTCTGCGCGATGAAGGGAGACCCGGGGTAAATCTTCAGGTGCGCCGCGTCGCCGGTTTCCGCAAACGCCTGGTTCAGACCGCGCAACACGTCCACATAATCCTGCAGGGCGGGCGCCAGCGCTGCGTCAGCAGCGGATGCCGGTTTGTTCGTTGCTGCTACGGTTTTAATAGCTGACGGCACACGACTGGCGGGGGCTGGAGGCCTCTTTTGCTCTGAAAACAGGCGAAACACCCCGTCTTTGGCCTCACCACTGGTTTCGGTGTAGTCCCCGTCAAGCCGGTACAGGCCGGCGCCAGCGTGGGTGTCGAACACGGTCAGCGCCGTGTCCTTCTGGGTCAGGTACTTGAGCAACGCGATCAGCGTGGTGTGCTTGAGCACGTCGGCATGGTTGCCGGCATGGAAGGCGTGGCGATAACTAAACATGCGCCTATGTTAACGGCCGCCACCGCTGGCGGGCCTGACGGCGGGAGTGTGTACGACGGGCGGTGACCGCCAGGCTGCGCCGACGGACGCGGCCGTCGGCCGGACCGGTTGTCTTGACGCAGGCTCGCGCGGCATGCCTAAATGGCTCAACCCAGTCCGCACGCTTTTCTGTTCATGTCTGTTTTGCCCCCGTCCACCCCGGTTTCGCTGATCGACCATGCCGATGCGCTGGCGCGCGGAATCCGGCTGGCCGAGTTCGAACTGCTGGGTGTCCTCGGTGCCGGTGGCTTCGGCATGGTTTACCAAGCCTTCGACCACTCGCTGCAACGGCCGGTCGCCATCAAGGAATACATTCCGGCCGCACTCGCCGGGCGCGGGCAGGACGGCACGGTCATCGTGCGCGATCCCGCCGACGGTTCAGCCTTTGCCGCGGGCCTGCAGTCCTTTGTGGCGGAAGCGCGCCTGCTGGCGCAGTTTGATCACCCTTCGCTGGTCAAGGTGTTTCGCTATTGGGAAGGCAACCAGACCGCCTACATGGTGATGCCGCTTTACCGCGGCATGACACTCCAGGCCGCACGCAGCCAGATGCGCAGCCCGCCCACCGAGGCGTGGTTGCGCAAGGTGCTGTGGGGGGTGCTGGGCGCGCTCAAGACCCTGCACCACGGCAGCGCTGTGCACCGCGACGTCTCGCCCGACAACATCTTCCTGCAGGACAGCGGCCCGCCGGTGCTGCTGGACCTGGGCGCCGCGCGCCACGCCATCGGCGGCAAAACCCAGGACCTGACCGACGCCTTCAAACTCAGTTATGCGCCGCTGGAGCAGCACGCCAAGGACCCCGACATGCGCCAGGGTCCGTGGACCGACCTGTATGCGCTGGCAGCTGTGGTGCATGGGCTGCTGTGCAACAAGCCGCCGCTGCCCGCCACCTTTCGTGCGGTGCGCGACCGGCTGCCGCCGTTTGCGCGTGTGGCGCGCACCGTGCAGGAGCAGTTTGGCCTCGCTTACAGCCCGGCATTTGTGCAGGCCATCAGCCAGGCCCTGGCCATCACACCGACAGACCGGCCCCAAACCGTGGCGGCGATGGTGCAGGCCATGGGCCTGGAAACGCCCAATGGCATGTCGCGTTTTGACTGGCGTGCCGAGCTGGGCGGCATCTGGGTCGCGCCAGGCGCTCCCGTGCCGCCGCTTGTGGTGTCCAGCCCGCCCCAACCCGTGAAAACCGTGAAAGTGCGTTTGCCCACCACGGAGCAGACCCAGCCGCTCGCGCCGTCGGTCCGGCGGCGCGAGGGTACTCCGGTCAGGGCAGCGGCGCCGGAGCCCGTCCGGCGGACCATGCGCTGGCACATCGCTGCGGGTGCGGCAGCCATGGGGCTGTCGGCCGTGGTCATCGTGCTGGTCTTGCTGGGCCGTGGCGAGGTGCCGGCAGGGGTGGCGACAGTCAGTGCGGATGCGGCGCTGGCCACACCGGCGCCGGCCGCGGCGGTCCCGCCGGAACCATCCATCCTGCTGCCCGCGTCCCTGCCGGTGGCCGTTGCGCCTGCGGCTGCCGGGCGGCCGGCAGAGGTTTCCGCTTCGGCCGCTGTCCCCGCCAGCCCCAGACGTGCCATTCGGCGCAGGGAGGTGCCGGCAGCAGCAACCCCTGCGCCGCAGGAACCTGTGGCGGCGGCCCAGCCGGTCCGACCGGTCCAGCCCCGGCGCACGGATGTGGCCGCAGCCCCGGCGCTGCCTGACCCGCGCGTTCAGTGCGCAGACAGCAGTTTCATTGGCCGTCCCATGTGTATTTACCGTCAATGCCAGAAGCCGGGCATGTCGGCGCTGGCCGTGTGTGTCGAAAACAACGCGCAAATGCAGAACAGCCGCAAATTCGACGGTTTCTAGCTCGCAAGCCGTTCAAAAAGCGCCCAAACACGCCGCTTTCAGGCCTTTGGCAGGCTCCGGACTGGCGGAAAACCGCCGACTTTGTATAATCGTAGGCTTCGCAGCGAATGGCTGGCCCCGCGGCGGAGTGTTATTTTCCCACCTAAGAGGTTTCCATCAGAGAAACACCGACCGTGGAAAAGGGCTGCTCAAACCAACTTTTGAAAAGTAAACCATGACAACTTTCAGCGCAAAACCCGCTGACGTGGTGCATGAGTGGTTTGTGATTGACGCGACCGACAAGGTCCTCGGACGAGTAGCCAGCGAAGTTGCTCTCCGTTTGCGCGGCAAACACAAGGCCATTTATACGCCTCACGTCGATACCGGTGACTTCATCGTCATCATCAACGCCTCCCAGCTGCGTGTCACCGGCGCCAAGTCGACTGACAAGATCTACTACCGCCATTCCGGTTATCCCGGTGGCATCTCGGCGACCAATTTCAAGGACATGCAGGCCAAGCACCCCGGCCGCGCCCTGGAAAAAGCCGTCAAGGGCATGTTGCCCAAGGGCCCGCTCGGCTACGCCATGATCAAGAAGCTCAAGGTCTATGGTGGTGCAGAACATCCGCATACCGCCCAACAGCCCAAAGTGCTTGAAATCGCAGGAGCCGCCAAATGATCGGTGATTGGAACAATGGCACCGGCCGTCGCAAATCCAGCGTCGCCCGCGTGTTTATCAAAAAAGGCACGGGCAAGATCACGGTCAACGACCGCGACATCCAGACCTTCTTCGGTCGCGAAACCTCGATCATGATCTGCAAGCAGCCGCTGCACCTGACCAACCATGTCGAAACCTTCGACATCATGGTCAATGTCCACGGTGGCGGTGAATCCGGCCAGGCCGGCGCCGTGCGCCACGGCATCACCCGCGCGCTGATCGACTATGACGCCAGCTTGAAGCCGGTGCTGAGCCAGGCGGGCTTCGTGACCCGCGACGCGCGTGAAGTCGAGCGTAAAAAGGTCGGTTTCCGTTCGGCACGCCGCCGCAAGCAGTTCAGCAAGCGTTAAGACGTTTTGCTGTTCCCAAAGAGCCGCCTGGTTTGCGCCTGGCGGCTTTTTTCATGGCGATTGGCCGGGACCTGGCGTGGCACGCTTTACTTTCCAGAGACGGGGAGCCGGCGCGTCTGCGTGCACAATGCACCCTCCCGACTAAAAACCGCAGGACCCGCTTTGAAGTTCCGCCTGTTTCGCCGCCGCCTGACCATCAGTTCTCCGCGCATGGCCATCCGCAGTGCCATGCCCTGGCCGGTGCGCTGGGCCATGGGCGCGGTCATGCTCGGTTTTTCGGCCGCTATCGCCCTGTGGACCTTCGAACTGGGCGTCAGCATTGCAGGCCTGGACAAGGCCGCGAAACAGGAACTGGCCAAATTGCGCGAGGAAGTGGTCGCCTTGCGCGCTGAACGCGACAAATCACAATCCGTTGCCAATATTTCCGGCAGCCTGCTCACGGCAGAAAAAGCGGCGCAGGAAAAAATGCTGGGCCAGATCCGGCAACTGGAGTCGGAAAACCGCCTGTTGCGGGACGATCTCGGGTTCTTCGAAAAGCTGCTGCCGGCCGGGGGGGCCGACAGTGCCGCCATCCGGGGCCTGCAGGCGGAAAAGCTGTCGGACATGCAAGTCAAGTGGCAGGTGCTGGTGATTCAGCCGGTGCGCGATGCGCCGGTGTTCAACGGCAGGCTTGAGGTCACCTTCAGCGGCACCCTGGGGGGCAAACCCTGGAGCACAGGGCTGGCGGGCGGCGCGCAGCCTTTACAGTTCAAACAGTACCGCCGCGTGGAAGGGGTCCTCGACGTGCCGGCCCAAGCCGTGGTACAAACGATCACGGCCAAGCTCATCGAAGGAACCGTCACGCGTTCCGTGCAAGCCATCAAGTTGTAGTGCTGATGTCAGACAGGAATTCCCCATGTTCGGTAAAAAAGCCCAGCCTTCCATTCGCAGCCTGATCGCCCAGGGCAGCTGCATCGAGGGCAACCTCAAGTTCACCGATGGTCTGCGCATTGACGGCGAAGTGATCGGTGACATCCGTGCCAACGAAGGCAGTCCCAGCATCCTGGTGATCAGCGAGTCGGCCTGTGTGACGGGCCAGATCCATGCTGACCACGTGATCATCAATGGACGTGTCATGGGCCCAGTGCACGCAACCGAGCTGCTGGAGTTGCAACCCAAGGCCAAAATCCAGGGCGATGTCGCCTACAAGGCGCTTGAAATGCACCAGGGCGCCGTCATCTTTGGACAATTGCGGCCGACCAACCACGAAGTGAGCGACAAGCCGCTGCTCAAGCTGGCTGCCAACAATGTGGAAAAACCCCGGGAAGAAGCAAGCGTCAGTGGTTACGGGCGCCTTTGACCCCGCATGCCAGCGTGGCCCTTGTGGTTGATCGAATTGCGTTACGATGAAATGACCGATGAGTGAAGAACGGAAAGAACGGAGCCTCCCATGAGTGCAGTAGCTGAAATGATCCCCACCGAAATGCCTGCCCCCTTTGTCTTTACCGACAGCGCGGCCGCCAAAGTCGCAGACCTGATTGCCGAAGAAGGCAACCCGGACCTGAAATTGCGTGTGTTTGTCCAGGGCGGTGGCTGCTCCGGTTTTCAGTACGGTTTCACCTTTGACGAGATCACCAACGAAGACGACACCACCATGACCAAAAACGGTGTGTCCCTGCTGATCGACGCCATGAGTTACCAGTACCTTGTCGGTGCAGAAATTGACTACAAGGACGATCTTGAAGGCGCCCAGTTCGTGATCAAGAACCCGAACGCCACCAGCACCTGCGGTTGCGGCTCCAGCTTCTCGGCCTGAGCCCTGCCGTACCTTGTTTGAAAAGCCGCCCCTGGGCGGCTTTTTGCATTGAACCTGACGCCGTGGGTCCGATGGATTCCTTTTTTGCCCTGCCCGGAGTCTGAGATGTCCTCATCCTCCTCCTCCACCAGCGAAACCAACCTGCGCATGCTGCTCTGGCTGGTCGCCATCGGGTTTTTCATGCAGACCCTCGATGCGACCATCGTCAATACGGCGCTGCCCACCATGGCCAGAAATTTTGGGGAAAGCCCGCTGCGCATGCAGTCGGTGGTGGTGGCCTATTCGCTGACCATGGCCATGCTGATTCCGGCCTCAGGCTGGATTGCCGACCGTTTTGGCAGCCGCCGGGTCTATGCGGTGGCGATTGTCCTGTTTGTGGCAGGCTCGGTGGCCTGCGCCGCCTCCGCAAGCCTGTCGCACCTGGTGGCCGCCAGGGTGATCCAGGGTCTGGGCGGTGCGTTGTTGCTGCCAGTGGGGCGGCTGGCTGTTCTGCGCAGCTACCCGCGGGAGCGGTTTTTGCAGGCCATGAGTTTCATCGCGATTCCGGGGCTGCTGGGGCCATTGATCGGCCCCACGCTGGGCGGCTGGCTGGTGGAGGTCGCCACCTGGCACTGGGTGTTCCTGATCAATATTCCCGTCGGGCTGGCGGGGCTGGCGGCCACCGTGGCCTATATGCCGGACAACCCGCAAGCAGGCACGCCCCGATTCGACCTGTCAGGCTATTTGCTGCTGGCTTTTGGCATGGTCGCCGTGTCGCTGGCGATTGACGGCCTGTCCGGCCTTGGTCTGAAACAGGCGAGTGTGCTGGTGCTGCTGGTGTTTGGCCTGGCCAGCCTGGCCGCCTACTGGCTGCATGCGGCCAGACGGCCTGACCCGCTGTTTTCCCCACGGCTTTTTTCCAACCCAACGGTCAGCATTGGCCTTCTGGGCAACCTCTTTTCACGGTTAGGCAGTTCCTGCATGCCTTTCCTGGTGCCGCTGCTGCTGCAGGTCAGCCTGGACTACTCACCCATGCAGGCCGGCATGATGATGGTGCCCGTCGCGGCGGCCAGCATGCTCGTGAAACGTTTCGCCACCCCGCTGATCACGCGCTACGGCTACCGCAAGGTGCTGGTGCTCAACACGGTATTTGTCGGCTTGACGATGGCCAGTTTTGCCCTGGTCACGCCAGACCATCCGCTCTGGCTGAATATTGCGCAACTGGCCGTGTTTGGCGCCTTCAATTCCATGCAGTTCACCGCCATGAACACCGTGACCCTGCGTGACCTTGAAAGCGGCATGGCCAGCAGCGGCAACAGCCTGCTGTCCATGGTCCAGATGCTGGCGATGAGCATGGGGGTGGCGGCTGCGGGGGCGGTGCTGGGCGGCTTCACCGGATTTTTTGGCGCTGGCGCCGCGCAGACCCTGCACGCCTTGCAATCGACCTTTGCCTGTATGGGACTGATCACCCTGGCATCGGCGGGCATTTTCTGGCAGTTGTCCCCCGCCGTGCGGGAGGCCCGAAAGTCCCCCATTCCCGAAGGACCCGACGCGGTTTAGGCAGGGTACAAGGCACCCAGTACACGCAAGCCCCTTGCGCCGGTTACGCTGGGCAGGTTGCCTGGCCGCCGCAACACCGCCTGGCGAGCGAGCCAAGCGAAGGCCGCAGCTTCCACCTGCAGGGGCGGCAAGCCGTGCGCGGCCGAGGATTCGACACGGCACTGGGGCAAGCCGGCCTGCAGGCGCGCCATCAGATGCTGGTTGAACGCGCCGCCACCACAGACGAGCAGCTGCTTGCTATCTTTTCCATAGCTGGTGACGCAATCCACACAGGCGCTGGCAGTGAATTCGGTCAATGTGTTCTGGATATCCTGCGGACGTTCGGCAGAAAAGGCGGCCAGCTTGTGTTCCAGCCAGGACATGCTGAAGAGATCCCTCCCGGTGCTTTTGGGCGGGGGCAGGGCCAGATAGGGCTCATCCAGCAGGTGCGCCAGCAAACCGGGCAGCAAGCGGCCGCTGGCCGCCCAGGCGCCGCCGGCGTCGAAGGGCTGGCCGGTGTGCCGCTGGCACCATGCATCCATCAGTGCGTTGCCGGGGCCGCAGTCAAAACCAAGTACGTCGCCATGGCCATGCGCAGGCAGCACGCTGAGATTGGAGATGCCGCCCAGGTTGAGTACACAAACGGTGGCATCGGCCTGCCCGAACATACCCAGGTGGAAGGCCGGCGCCAGCGGTGCGCCCTGGCCAGTGGCTGCGACATCGCGGCTGCGAAAGTCGGCCACCACGTCGATGCCGGTCAATTCCGCCAGCAGCGCTGGATTGTTCAGCTGCAGGGTGTAGCCTTGGGCTCCAGGCAGGCTTGGTATCGGCGCCGGCTGGTGCCTGACGGTTTGCCCGTGGGCGCCTATGCCCGCGATACGGTCCTTGGTGATGCCCTGAGCAGCGCCCGCAGCCACCAGCGAGTGGACGACCCGTGCGTACAGTTGCGCCAGCTGGTTGGCGGCCAGTGCAGCGCGGTGCAGTTCGTTGGGGCCGGGCGAATTGAGCGCCAGCAGTTCAGCGCGAAATGCCGGGGGGAAGGCTTCGGTGGCCGAGGCCAGCACACGCGGCATGTCCTCCGAAAAATCCACCAGCACGCCATCGGCTCCGTCCAGCGAGGTGCCTGACATCAGGCCTATGTAGTGATTGCGCATGCGCTGATTTTGCCGCATGGCGCAAAGCGTGCGACCGTGAGATGTTGGCTCCAGCAGGGCCCCGGGTCGCCTCCGCCAGCTGGCTCAGCGGCCCCACTTGGGGCCGTGAGCGAGCGTGAGGGCCAAGGTTTTCGCAGGGCATCCCGAGAAAAATGCACCCCCTCGGGGGGCAGGAAGCTACACGAAGTGAGCGACCGTGGGGGCCAAGTTATTCAGCGCGAGTCTGGCCAATGCTGGCCGCAGCCTGCAGCTGGCTGCGCACGCCTGCAGCGACAGCCCGGAAGGCGGGCATGGCGGCGACGGGCAGCTCGATGGTCTCGCTTTGCTTGGCAATCGTCATTGGGTCCTGATGGGCGCCGTTGACACGGAATTCAAAGTGCAGGTGCGGGCCGGTGGCCCAGCCGGTGGAGCCCACCAGGCCGATGGTTTGCCCCTGGCTGACACTCTGGCCACGCTGCACCAGGATCTTGCTCAGGTGCGCATACACGGTTTCGTGTCCGTTGCGATGTTTGATGAAGATGACGTTGCCGTAGCCGTTCTGCACGCCGGCAAATTCGACCGTGCCGTCGCCCACCGTGCGGGCGGGGGTGCCGGTAGGGGCCGCAAAATCAGTCCCCAGGTGGGCGCGCCACTTTTGCAGAATCGGGTGAAACCGCATGGAGAACCCGCTGCTGACGCGCGAAAACTCCACAGGTGAACTCAGGTAGGCGCGGCGCAGGCTCTGCCCGTCGAGTGTGTAGTAGCCGCCCTTGGCCGGCACGCCGGCGACGTTGGCCGGTGGCTGGAACCACATGGCCTGATGCGTCTTGCCTGCGTTGACAAACTCGGCCGACAGGACGCGGCCGGTACGCAGGGATTCGCCGTCCGCTTCCAGGGTTTCGTACACCACATTGAAGCGGTCGCCTTTGCGCAGATCGCGCCGGAAATCGATATCGCCCGAAAAAATTTCAGCGACCTGCACGGCCACCGCGTCAGGAATGCGCGCTTCGTCGGTGGCCGCAAACAGTGAACTCTGGATGTTGCCGCTGGCCAGCCGTACCGACGCCGCGTAGGGCGCAACTTCAATGCGGGAGATCAGGCCGGCGGGCGTCCGTTCGACCACCAGGCGTTTGAACAGGGCGTCATCGTCCGTGGGCCAACGCATGCTGAGTTTGAGCAGCTGCTGACTGTCGCTGGCTTCCGCCGTCACCGTTTTTCCGGCGCGGCCGGCCAGCAGGAGCTGGGCGTTGGCATCGCTGCGCAAAAATGCCGACGCGGAAATGTCGTTGATGTTCAGGCGACGCAGCAGGGTATCGGCGGTGTCGCTGCTGCGGGTGGTTTCAGTGCGGAACAGCGAGTAGCGGAATTCGCCCAGCACCTCGGTCTGGGTTTCGGTCGGCAGCGGCTGGACGGATTCCAGCACCTGGCGCACAGGAAGGTCGGCGGCATCGGGGGCGAGGGGCGCCACGCCAAAAGCTGTTACGCCGGTGCCGAGCAGCAGGACAGCCAGCGTGCCCGTGATTCTTTTCGGGTGACGTTGAATAACACCGGTGACGACCTGCAGGCCGCGAGAAAGGTCGTTTTTGGTCAAAACTGGAATTCCCAACTTATAAAGCCCTCAAGCCAGTGGTTGCTGCTCGATGATGGCGGATGATGGTCGGCGCAACTGCAGTACGAAGGCGGTTGGCGGCAATTTAGAATGGATTTGCAATTTGCGGGCCAGCTTGCTGCTGGCGCCTGACAATGGCAGAACAGCGAGTATATATGTCAGACAACTGCCCGACATGTGAAAAACCCTTATGAATCAAGAGCTTGTTACAAATTTCCACGTGACAGACCGCGTCCGCGAGGCCCTTGCGGTGTCATTGCGAGGCTGTGAAGAACTGATCCCGCAAGATGAGTGGTTGAAAAAGCTGGCGCGGGCGGAAGCCACCGGTATCCCGCTGCGCATCAAATTGGGGCTGGATCCGACCGCCCCTGACATTCATGTCGGCCACACCGTGGTGCTGAACAAAATGCGTCAGCTGCAGGATCTGGGGCATACCGTCATTTTCCTGATCGGCGATTTCACCAGCCTGATTGGCGACCCGTCGGGCCGCAATACCACCCGCCCGCCGCTGACGCCGGAACAGATCAAGGTCAACGCGGAAACCTACCGCGCCCAGGCCGACAAAATCCTCGATCCCACCAAAACCGAGTTGCGCTACAACAGCGAGTGGAGCGAGCCGCTGGGCGCCACCGGCATGATCCAGCTGGCCTCGCGCTACACCGTGGCCCGCATGATGGAGCGCAACGACTTTCACGACCGCTTCAAGGCGGGCACCCCGATC
>CBFGNA010000033.1:0-11658 GCA_965650045.1 uncultured Polaromonas sp. | reverse complement strand
CACGCCGGGGCGCCCAGATGCTCTGTTTTTGATAGCTGCTTGCGCCCGTCGGATAAGGGCTGGAGGCTGATTTGGCTTAAAAAATCCGGTTCCACCGAGCCGATCACGGCATCCCCCGCCAGCAGCGGCAGGCGCGGCCGTGCCGGCGCCAGCTTTCCACTGGCACGCAGCGCCGCCAGCCAGTGCGGGTCGAGGCCAGCCACGAAACTCAAAGGGTGAGGATGGTGCAACCCGTGGTCTTGCGCGCTTCCAGCGAACGGTGGGCCTCGGCCACGTCGGCCAGTGCAAAGCGCTGGTCGATGCGGATATCGACCTTGCCGCTGCTGACCATGGCGAACAAATCGTCGGCCATGGCCTGGGTGTTTTCGCGGGTGGCCAGGTGCGTGAACAGGGTGGGCCGCGATACGTACAGCGACCCCTTGGCCGCCAGCAGCCCGATGTCCAGCGGCTCGACCTTGCCGGACGCATTGCCAAAGTTGGCCAGCAAACCAAAGGGGCGCAGGCAGTCCAGCGATTTCAGGAAAGTGTCCTTGCCCACCGAGTCATACACCACCTTCACGCCCTGGCCGCCGGTGATCTCCTTGACCCGCGCGACGAAGTCCTCTTTCGCGTAGTTGATGGTGAAGGCCGCGCCATGTTCGCGGGCCAGGGCGCATTTTTCATCCGAGCCCGCCGTGCCTATCAGTTGCAGGCCCATCGCCCGGGCCCACTGGCAGGCGATCAGGCCGACGCCGCCGGCAGCAGCATGGAACAGCACATGGTCGCCCGCCTGCAAGCCGCCCTGCGGCTGGGTACCGCGCAGCAGGTACTGCACGGTCAGGCCCTTGAGCATCATGGCGGCACCGGTGTCGAAGGAGATGTCGTCAGGCAGCTTGCAGACACAGCGCGCCGGCATCACGCGCACTTCGCAGTAGCTGCCGGGTGGCTGGCTGGCATAGGCCGCACGGTCGCCGGCTTTCAGGTGGGTCACGCCCTCGCCCACGGCTTCAACAATGCCAGAAGCCTCCATGCCGAGCTGCAGCGGCATCGGCAGCTTGTACAGGCCGGCGCGCTGATAAACGTCGATGTAATTCAGGCCGACGGCCTTGTGGCGGATACGGATCTCGCCCGGCCCCGGGTCGCCCACCTCCACGTCCACCAGCTTGAGTTCTTCGGCACCTCCGTGCTGGTCGATACGGACGGCTTTGGAGCGGGTCATGGGCATGATGATTTCCTTGAAGTGCAGTTGACAGTTGAACGGTTGACGAGGGGTGGGCCTGCATCCTGCCACGAAACCGCCGCGTTTGCAGGCCACGCGCTGCGCGGTCCCGTGACGGCGGCGGGCGTTCAGGCATGAGACAGCAAACTTGCCGCCACATGGTTACAGTCCCCGGATGACCTCCGGATTGAATTTTCGCACCGCCCTGCTGCTGCTTGTTCCACCGCTGCTCTGGGCCGGCAACGCGGTGGTCGGCCGTCTGGTGCATGCGCTGGTGCCGCCGATCACGCTGAACTTTCTGCGCTGGGCGCTGGCCTTTGTGTTCCTGTTGCCGCTGGCCGGCTGGCTGCTCAGGCGCGGCAGCAGCCTGTGGCCGGCCTGGCGGCGCTTTGCCGTGCTCGGCCTGCTGGGCGTAGGCTGCTACAACGCGCTGCAATACCTGGCGCTGCAAACCTCGACGCCGCTCAACGTCACGCTGGTCGCGTCCAGCGTGCCGATCTGGATGCTGGCGATAGGTGCGCTGTGTTTCGGCCAGCGCATCTCGCGCCGGCAGGTGACCGGCGCCGTCCTGTCCATTGCCGGCGTGCTGGTGGTGCTGTCGCGCGGCCAGTGGGCGCTGCTGGCGCAGATTCGCCTGGTGCCCGGCGACGTCTACGTGCTGCTGGCCACCTTGTCCTGGGCCTTCTACAGCTGGATGCTGTCGCAGCCGAAGGAGCCACCCGACATCCGCCGCGACTGGGCCGCCTTCCTGATGGCGCAGATGGTGTTTGGCCTGGGCTGGTCGGGCCTGTTTGCGGCCGGCGAGTGGGCCCTGACCGATGCACACATCGTCTGGGGCTGGCCGCTGGCCGCCGCCCTGCTGTATGTGGCCATCGGCCCGGCCATCCTGGCCTATCGCTGCTGGGGCGTGGGCGTGCAACGTGTCGGGCCCAACATTGCGGGCTTTTTCTCCAACCTCACGCCGCTGTTTGCCGCAGTGATGTCAGCCGCCTTCCTGGGCGAATTGCCGCAGCTCTACCATGGCCTTGCGTTTTTGCTGATCGTCGGCGGCATTGTGGTGTCGTCCCGGCGCACGCCCACGCCCTGAAAAACCGCCTGGCGGCAGCGTATCAGCCTGCGCCCTGCATGCGCACCCGGCGCGCCGCCTCTTCGGCGCGCGCATCGTCGATCTCGCGCAGCACGCTGCGCATGTCCACCGGCGCGCTTTCGCGCTCGAACCTGCCGGTCAGCGGCGTATCGACCTGCAAGGCGCCGCGCTGGTACAGCGCCCAGATTTCCAGGCCATAGTCGGTGCGTTTCAGCTCCGGCGCCACGCGGCCGAAAAAGTGGCGCAGGTTGTCCACGTCACGCAGCAACATGCGCGCCGCGTGGTTGTTGCCAGCCGCGTCAATCGCCTGCGGCAGGTCGATGATCACCGGGCCGTCCACGCCGTCCTGGTGCCCCAGCAGGATGTTGAACTCGGACAGGTCGCCGTGCACAACCCCGGCGCAAAGCATGCGCACCACCTGCCGGATCAGCATCGCGTGATGCGCCAGCGCCTGTTCGCGCGTGAGCAGCACGTCGTTGAGCCGCGGTGCGGCATCGCCGTGTTCGTCGGTCACCAGCTCCATCAGCAACACGCCCTCGTGGAAGTTGTAGGGCGTAGGCACACGCACGCCGGCGGCGGCCAGCCGGTAGAGGGCATCGACTTCGGCGCTTTGCCAGGCGGCTTCCTGCGCCTGGCGGCCGAACTTGCTGCCCTTGGCCATGGCACGCGCCTGCCGGCTGTTCTTGACCTTGCGGTTTTCGGTGTAGTCCACCGCCTGGCGGAAGCTGCGTTGCGTGGCTTCCTTGTAGATCTTGGCGCAGCGCGTTTCATCGCCGCAGCGCACCACATACACCATGGCTTCCTTGCCGCTCATGAGCTGGCGCACAACGCTGTCGATCAGGCCTTCCTCAATGAGGGACTGCAGTCTGGGGGGAGCTTTCATGCACTCATTGTGCGCGCTCACGGGTCCGCAAACGGCCAGCCGCCTGCTTGCAGCCGATCCATGATGGCCGTTTCCGGAATCACGACACATGAGTTCGACCCTTCCGCGCCCCATGGCGACCCTTGCCTGGGCCAACCTCGCAGCGCAATCGGCCGAACAGTTGAGCCTGGCGGCCGTCCCCATCGCCGCTGTGCTGCTGCTGGACGCAGGTCCCGGCGACATCGGGCTGCTGGCCACCGCGCAGACCCTGCCCTTTCTGCTGCTGTCAATTCCGCTGGGCCTGCTGGCCGACCGGAGTTCACGGCGGCGCCTGATGGCAGCGGCCGAAGCGTTGCGCGCCCTGGCTCTGCTCGCACTGCTGGCGGCATTTCTTTTTGGTCAGGTCTCCCTCCTGCTCTTGGCGGTGCTGGGCTTCCTGGGCGCCGCAGGGACCGTGGGCTTCAGCGTCGCGGCGCCGGCGCTGGTGACTTCGCTGGTTCGGCGCGAAGCACTGGCCAGCGCCAACGGAAGGCTAGAACTGGCCAGAAGCGCGGCATTTGCTGCCGGACCGGCGCTGGGCGGCGCCTTGGTCGCCGGGGCCGGCGCGCCGCTTGCGTTTGTGCTCGCAGCGATGCTGTCGCTGGCGGCGCTGATCATGCTGCTGCAATTGACGGAACCCGCACGCGCGGTGGTAGTCGCCCGCCATCCGCTGCTGGAACTGCGGGACGGCGCAGGCTTCGTCTGGCAGCACACGCTGCTCCGGCCGGTTTTACTGACCGCCGTGGCATGGAACATTTCCTGGTTTGTGCTGCAGGCGAGCTATGTGCCGTACGCGCTGCGAAGCCTGGGTCTGGATGCCGGTGGGGTGGGCCTGACGCTGGCGTGTTACGGCGCCGGCATGCTCGCTGGCGCGCTGCTTGCACCGCGCATCGTCGCCGCGCTGGCTTTCGGCCGCGCCATACAGCTGGGCCCGGTGGTCTCGGTATTCGCAGCCCTCACCATGGTGGCAACGCTGGTATTTCCGTCGAGCGCGCTGGCCGGACTGGCTTTCTTTCTGTTTGGCGCAGGACCGATCATCTGGACCATCACCTCCACCACCCTGCGACAGACAGTCACACCCGGCGCCATGCTGGGCCGCGTATCGGCCATTTTTCTCGCGGCCAACACCGGCGCCCGCCCGATCGGTGCCGCGCTCGGGGGTTGGGTCGGCGCGACCTGGGGCGAGCCGGCCTGCCTGGTGCTCGCGCTCGCGGGCTTTCTGCTGCAGGCCGGCCTGATCGTCAATGCCGGGATCAGGCGCTTGCAGCGCCTCCCACCGCCGCCGGCGTGAAGCTGGGATGAGACTCCACGCAGGCGCGCCAACCCGGACCGGCACGCCAGCGCGACCGCCTCAAGTTTTTTGCTGGCAGAAAATATTTTCGGCGTCTTGCATCCAAATACATTTCTGTGGCGTGAGTCCGCACAGAACGCAATGTCGCGTTCCACTGGCACACCTGCCAGTGACAACTCACCAGGAACCCTGATCATGAAAAAACAACTCCTTCTGGCCGCCACCCTGTTGACGCTCCTGCACTTCGGCGTGCAGGCACAACCCGTCGTTCGGGACGGCGCACTGGCGGACCCCGCCGGGCGCACGGTCTACACCTTCGACAAGGACGCGCCCAACAAAAGCAACTGCGCGGGTGGCTGCCTGACCGCATGGCCGGCCTTTGTGGCCAAGCCTGGCGCCACCGCGACGGGCAGCTTTGGCCTGATCGACGCGGGCGGCGCCAAGCAGTGGACGGTCAACGGAAAACCGCTGTATTACTTTGCCGGCGATGCCAAGCCAGGGGATCGCAACGGCGATGGTAGCGGAGGTGTCTGGCACATCGTTTCACCCGCGGCTGCGAAGTAAGCCTGCTCAACCCCACGTGCAGGTGCGCGCGCTTGCGGGCGGCCTGCATAGCCCGCGAAGGGGCCATGGCCAGCGCAACACTGTTTGAATTGTTGCCGTGGCCGTTCTAGCGCAGGGCGTGATCCTGCGGCACCGCGGCCGCCAGCGTGTCGTCCCAATGCTGCAAGAACACCGGCTTGGGGCCTGAAAAAGCGCCGAGCAGTTGCATCGGGTTGATCGTCAGCCTGCCTTTTTTGAACTTCATTTTTACCCACACCTCCGCATGCAGCGAGGCCCGCACTGTGAACACATGCTGGAAGTAGGCGCATTTGTCATCGGCATAAATCACCTGCGACGTCACCGCCACGCGATCAAACAGGCGAACCGGCCGGGCGAAACGCACCAGCTGGGAAGCATTCACGAAGTTGCAGCGCTGGCGCAGCATCACCCGCAGCAGCCCGGTCTGTATCCCATGGTCGAGTTGCGCCGATTCGGCCATCTGCAGGTAACGGTCGCTTTTGAGCGTCGCGATGCCGGTGTCCAAAGGCGTGACCCGGAAATGCACCAGGGTGCGTGACTGCGGACCGGCGCTGCGGCGACGCCACAGTGCGCCAATGGCGGTCAGCAGGTTCCTCAGCAGGCCCGACACCTCACGCCTTCAGCAACGGAGGGCCATTTGCCCGGACTCAATAGGTCCCGGGATACGCACCGCCATCGGCCAGCACGTTCTGGCCGGTGATGTAGGCCGCATGCGTGCTGCACAAAAAGGCGCAGATGGCGCCGAACTCCTCGGACGTTCCGAAACGCTGCGCCGGAATGTTTTTGCGTCGCGCATCCAGCAGTTCGCTCATCGGCTTGCCGGTTTTGGCGGCCGCGCCCTGCATGGTGCCGCGCAGGCGGTCGGTGTCGAAGGCGCCGGGCAACAGGTTGTTGATGGTCACGCCGCTGCCGGCCAGCTTGCTGGTGCGCGCCAGGCCGGCGACAAAGCCGGTCAGGCCACTGCGTGCGCCGTTGGACAAACCCAGGATATCGATGGGCGCCTTGACCGCCGCAGAGGTGATGTTGACGATGCGGCCGAAGCCGCGCTCGGCCATGCCGTCCACCGTGGCCTTGATCAGCTCGATGGGTGTCAGCATGTTGGCATCGACCGCCTTGATCCACGCGTTGCGGTCCCAGTCGCGGAAGTCGCCCGGCGGCGGGCCGCCGGCATTGGTGACCACGATGTCGAAATCCTTGCGCTGCGCAAAGACCGCGGCGCGGCCTTCTTCAGTGGTGATATCTGCAGCAATAAATTGAACGGTAGCCCCCGTCGTACCTGCGTAATCAGCTATTAATTTGGTAGCGGCCGCTTCAAGCACTTCCGCACCACGCGCCACGATGAGCACATGCACACCCTCGCGCACCAGTGCCTGGGCACAGCCCAGACCCAGGCCCTTGCTCGCGCCGCAGACCAGCGCCCATTTGCCTGCAATACCCAAATCCATAATAATTCCCGCTTCGTTTCGTGAAAGTGACCGGCCATGATACTGAGGAAATTCAACCGTCTGCGCGGGCTGGTCTCTGGTGTCTTGCTGCTGGGCGCTGCCCTGGCGCACGCACAGACCGAGCCGTTGCTGGTCAAGCGCGCAGCCGAGTTGCGTGAAGCACCCGGCGAAGCGTCACGCAGCCTGGCGGCCCTGGCCGCCCGCACGCCCGTCACCCGTTCGGGCGCGCGGCAAGGCGCCTGGGTGCAGGTTCGCACTGCGGAAGGCGCCTCGGGCTGGGTTCACATGTTCGACCTGGGCTCAGCCGGCAGCGCCGCTCCTTCCGGCGCCGGGGCCAATGCGCTGCGCGGCCTGACCAATTTCTTCAACAAGGGAAGCGCGCAGGCCGGCACGGTCACTGCCACCTCCACCGTGGGCATACGCGGACTCGGCGCGGAGGACCTGGCACGCGCTCAGCCCAACCCGACCGCGGTGGTGCTGGCCGAGGCCTTGCGGCAGGACGCCGATCAGGCACGCCGGTTTGCGCTGAGCGCCGGCCTGAACAGCCGCGTGGTCGAGTCCTTGCCGGTGGTCGCGCAGCCCCAGCCGCAAAGCGCCAGCCCGGGCGGTTTCGTGAACAACAACAATTGAGGACCGGCCCGATGACTCCATGGCTCCCCTGCCTGCGCGCCCTTGCGGGCTGGCCGATGTTGGCGCTGGTGGCGGGCCTGGCCGCCTCACCGGCCTGGAGCCAGGACAGCACCAAGGCCCTGAACCTGCTCGGTTCTTTCCTGCGCCAGGCGGCACCCGCCGAGGCCCCGGCCCAACCACCGCCAGCTTCGCCGGCCGGCGTGCTGGGCAACCTGCTGGGCGCGGGATTGGCGCCGGCAGGCAACAGCCCTGCCGCCACTGCGGGCAACCTGATCGGCCTGCTGTCGCAGTCCCTGGAACAGATCGACGAACCGAAGGAAATCGAGATCGGCCGGCAACTCGCTGCCGTGCTGCTGGGCAGCAAGCCGCTGCACCCGGACCTGGCGCTGCAGCGTTATGTGAACCAGCTCGGGCGCTGGATCAGCCTGCAGTCCACACGTCCGCAACTGCCCTGGACCTTTGGCGTGCTCGACGATCCCGGCTTCAATGCCTTTGCCGCACCCGGCGGTTATGTGTTTGTCACCAAGGGCCTGGTGGACCGAGTGGCGGACGAGGCCGAACTGGCCGGCATCCTGGCGCACGAAATCAACCACGTGACCGGCAAACACCATTTGCAGGCCATGGCCAAATCGGCGCGCGCCGGTTTGCTGACCCAGGTGATCGGCTCCCAGGTCAAGGGCGAACTGGCCAGCGCCGTCTCGGCGCAGTTCCTGAGCCTCGGGCGCGACCTGTATTCGCGCGGCCTGGATCAGGGCGATGAGTTCGAAGCCGACCGCCATGGCGTGGTGCTGGCGGCACACGCTGGCTTCGACCCCTACGGCCTGGTCGCGGTGCTACAGCAATTGCGCACGGCCACCCCCGACAACCCGCTGTTTGCGCTGTCGCTGAGCACGCATCCACCGGCGCAACAACGGCTGGACCTGCTGGAGCAGGCCATGGGCAACCGCATGGACAGCCTGAGCGGGCAGCCGGCCATCACGGTGGCGCAGCGCATGGAGCGCCTGGCAGCCGCGCGCACGGCCGGCAGCTCCAATATGCCGGCGGCTGGCACGCCGGCCGGGCGGCGCGTTCCGGTGAAGAAGTAGGCCGACTTTTAGCGCGTGGACTGGATCTTAAGTTGTCCCGCCCCTGTTAGTTCGCCCACGCCTGTTGGCCGGGGGTTGACCGGCCCACAGACGCCGGCAAATACTTCGACAGGCGCGCTACTTGGAGCGTGCACAGGCAGCAAGAGCCGCGCGCCTATCCCTTGCCCGCGCGCGTAAACACAAATATCCCCGCAATGACCAGCACCGTCCCCGCCGCCACCCACGCAGTGAAGGGCTCACCGAGGATCAGCACACCCATCAGGATGGTGGACATCGGCCCGACCATGCCGGCCTGCGAGGCCACGCTGGCACCGACACGTTCGATGGCCATCATCACCATCAGCACCGGCGCGACCGTGCACACGGTGGCGTTCAGCAGCGACAGCCAGAGCACCTCGGGCGCCACCGCTGCGGCGGCCAGCGGCCTGAGCAGCAAAAACTGCAGCAGGCAGCACACGCAGGCGACGGTGCTCGCCAGACCGACCAGCCGCATGGAGCCCAGGCGCTTGACCAGCTCGCCGCTGTAAACCAGGTAGATCGCGTAACTGACGGCGCTCAGGATCACCAGCAAGGCGCCCCAGGCGGTGTCCGGCCCGCTCAGCGTGACTTCCTGGCCGAACACCAGCACCACACCGCTGTAGCTGATCGCCATGCCGATGATTTGGCGCGCAGCAATACGCCGGCGGTACAAAACCAGCCCCAGCAGCAGCACGAGCGTGGGATTGAGGTAAAGAATCAGGCGTTCGAGCGAAGCGGTGATGTAGGCCAGCCCGGCAAAATCAAGAAAGCTGGCCAAGTAGTAACCGGTGAAACCCAGCCAGACCACGCCCAGCCAGTCCTTGCTGCTCAGCGCCTCCTTGCCCCGGCTGGCCCACCAGGCCATCAGCGCGAAGACCGGCAGCGCAAACAGCATGCGGTACATGATCAGCGTGACGGCATCCACGCCGTAGCGGTAGGCGAGCTTGACGATGATCGCCTTGCCACTGAAGCAAATCGCGCCGAGTGTTGCCAGCAGCAAGCCGCCCGCTATGTTTTTAGGAGCTGCTTGCGCCCGCTGGACGGGGGCTACAGGGCTTTTTTGCTCTGAAGAATCGGTCAAAGTATGGATTAGAAACCGACGGCCTGCCCGTCGCGGCGCGCATCACTGGCGGCGATATACCCCTGAACCTTTGGGTCACCGGCGCGCCAGATGAACTGGCCGGCGCCGAAGTCCTGGTAGGAGTCGTTGATGACTTCCATGCGGTGGCCGCGGTCGGTCAGCCCCTGGACCGTGGCTTTGTTCATGCCCGATTCGACGTTGATCTCCAGGCCGGCGTTGTAGCGCCAGCGCGGCGCGTCGCAGGCCACCTGCGGACTCTGCTTGTAGTCGAGCATGCGCACCAGCGTCTGCATGTGGCCCTGCGGCTGCATGTTGGCACCCATGACACCGTAAGACATCACCGGCTGGCCGTCTTTGGTGAGGAAGGCCGGGATGATGGTGTGGAAAGGCCGCTTGCCCGGTGCCACCTGGTTGGCGCCTTGCTGCAGGCTGAAGGCATGGCCGCGGTTTTGCAGGCTGATGCCGAACTCCGGCTCGACGCAGCCCGAGCCGAAGCCCATGTAATTGCTCTGGATGAAACTGACCATCATGCCGTCCTCGTCGGCGGCAGTCAGGTAAATCGTGCCACCCTTGACCGGGTTGCCGGCACCGAAGTCCTGGGCTTTTTTCATGTCGATGAGTTTGGCACGGGAAGCGAGGTAGGCGTCATCGAGCATTTGATCGACAGTCACCGCCATCGACGATGGCTCGGCCACGTATTGGTAGACATCGGCAAAGGCCAGCTTCATGGCCTCGATCTGCAGGTGCTGCGAATCCACGCCGTCGACTGCCAGGCCGGCCACGTCGAACTTGTCGAGGATGCCCAGCGCGATCAGCGCGGCAATGCCCTGGCCGTTGGGCGGGATCTCGTGCAGGGTGTAGCCGCGGTAGTCCTTGCCGATGGGTGTGACCCACTCGGGTTGGTAGTTTTCAAAGTCTTTCGCGGTGAGGCTGCCGCCGTTCTGCGCGGAAAATTTTTCGATGGCACGGGCGATCTCGCCGCCGTAGTAGGCCGAGCCCTTGCTCGCTGCAATCGCGCGCAAGGCTTTGCCGGCCGCCTTGAACTGGAACAGCTCGCCGACGTTCGGCGCGCGGCCCCAGGGCAGGAAGGACTGGGCAAACCCCGGCTGGCCCTTGAGCTCATCGGTAGCCGCTGCCCACTTCTGCTGCACCACCGGCGGCAGCAGGTAACCGCGCTCGGCGATCTCGATGGCCGGCTACATCTGGTAGGCAAAGGGCAGCTTGCCAAAGCGCTCGCTCATCGCGACCCAGCTCGCCACGGCGCACGGCACCGTCTCCGAGTCCAGGCCGCGCTTGGGCGGCGCGGTGTCGCCCGCGCCATATTTCTTCTTGAAGTACTCCGGCGTCCAGCTCTGCGGCGCGCGACCGGAGGCGTTCAGACCGTGCAGCGCCTTGCCGTCCCAGATCAGGCCGAAGGCATCACTGCCCAGGCCATTGCTGACCGGCTCGACGATGGTCATCGCGGCGGCCGCGGCGATGGCCGCATCCACCGCATTGCCGCCCTTGAGCAGCATGCGCAGGCCGGCCTGTGCGCCCAGAGGATGGGAGGTGGACACCACATTGCGTGCGAACAGCGGCAGGCGGGTGGACGAATAGGGGTTGTCGTAGTTGAAGTTCATGGCTCACTCAGAAAATGAAAAGCGTCGGCGGGTGCCTGGGCCTCCGGCAGGAAAACGGTGCTGAAAGTTCAGTCCGTGGTGATCTTGCGCTCGGCAATGATTTTTTTCCACTTGGCGTTGTCGGTCCGGACCATCGCCGCAAAAGCCTGAGGCGTGCCCCCCGTGGGCTCCGCACCCAGGCGGGCAAAACGCTCCTTCACATCAGGGTCTGCCAGCGCCGCGTTGAGCGCCTGGTTGACCCGCGCCGTGAGTTCGGCATTCAGGCCCCGTGGGCCATACACGCCAAACCAGGTCACTGACTCAAAACCCGGCAACACTTCGGAAACCGCCGGCAAATCAGGCGCAAGCGCGGTGCGCTTGAGGCTGGTCACGGCCAGCGCACGCAGCTTGCCATCCCTGACATGCGGCATGCCGGTGACAAACGAATCGAACAACACGTCGAGCTTGCCGCTGATCAGGTCCGGCATGGCCAGCGCCGTCCCGCGGTAAGGGATGTGCAGGATGAAGGTGCCCGACTGCGCCTTGAAGTACTCGGTGGTCAGGTGCACGATGGTGCCGTTGCCGCTGGACGCGTAGTTCAGGCGCCCGGGATTCTTGCGCGCATGCGCGATGAACTCCTGCATGGTCCGGGCCGGCGAGGTCGTGGGCACCAGAACCACGTTGGGCGAACTCGCCACGTAGGCAATGGGCGTGAAATCGGTCTCGGCGTTGTAGGGGATTT
>CBFGNA010000032.1:0-11703 GCA_965650045.1 uncultured Polaromonas sp. | reverse complement strand
TGGCCCTCAACGCCGCCGTGTACGCGCTGCTCTGGCGCCGCCGCAAACGGTGGCAGCGCCCATGATCCGGTGGCGCGTGCTGATCGGCGCCGTGGGCATGGCATGCGCCCTGCCAACCGGCGCGGCACAGGGCTGGCATGGCACGGTGACGCGGGTCAGCGATGGCGACACGGTCTGGGTGCGGCCTGCAGCGGGTGGCGCGCCGGTGAAAGTGCGCATCAGCGGCATGGACGCGCCGGAGATTTGCCAGGCCGGCGGCCGCGCTTCCCGCAACGCCCTTTCTGCGCGCGTGCTGGGGCGACGCATTGAGGTGCGGCCGCAGGGCCGGGACGATTACGGCCGCGTGCTGGCCGCGCTTCAATTCGAGGGCGACGATATCGGCGCCTGGATGGTCGGCCGCGGTCATGCCTGGTCCTATCGCCATGGCCGGGATGGCGGCCCCTATGCGGCGCAGCAGGTGCTGGCAAAGGCTGCCGCGCGAGGCCTGTTCGCCGATCCGGCGGCCATCGAGCCCCGTGCGTTCCGCCAGCGTCACGGCGCCTGCCACCCGGCGCGCTAGCCGTGGGCGCCGAGGGGAGGCGTCCTACATGGAATTCCGCAGGCACTGACGAGGCGTGGCCGGCATCAAAACTACAGTGAATTCACGCCTGCCACACCGGCGGGTTTACTCCAAAGGAATCACTATGAACAAGCATCAGGTTGAAGGTCGCGTTGATGAGGCCAAAGGCAAGGTCAAGGAAGTGGCTGGCCGCGTGGTTGGCAATGAAAGCCTGGAAGCCGAAGGTCTGGGCGACCAGGTCAAGGGCAAGGCCCAGGCTGGCTACGGCGATGCCAAGGAAGGCGCCAAGGACGCAGCCCGCAAAGCCATCGACAAACTTTGATCCCCCGCGGATCAGCACCCACTCAGTACCCCTGAAGGAGCTCACCATGACTATCCATTCCCCCCAAAGCGGCGCCGTGCGCCGACCCGTGGCCGCCGCTGTTTGCTCGGTGGCTGTGCTGCTGGCGCTGGCCGCCTGCGGCAAAAATGACGACGGAAAAACAGTCGGTCAATCGATTGATTCCGGCATCGCCAAGACTGAGCAGGCCGCCAAGGATGCCGGCAATGCCATGAAGGACGCGACCAAGGACGCACAGGCGTCGGCCAGCCAGTCCTCGACCACCATGGGTGAAAAGATTGACGATGCTGTCATCACCACGTCCGTCAACGCCAGCCTGGCGAAGGATCCGGACCTCAGTGCCATCAAGATCAATGTGGACACCAAGGACGGCGTGGTCACCCTCAACGGCCCTGCGCCAAGCGCTGCAGCCAAGGACAAGGCCGCCGAGCTGGCCAAGCAGGTCAAGGGTGTCGCTTCAGTGAACAATCAGCTGGTGGTCTCGGCAAGCTGACAGGCTCCCGCCACCGAAAGCCGCGCCAATGTTCGCGGCTTTTTTTTGCCTGCTTTTTTCGCGTTGGCATCTGTCATTGCGCTTGGTCGATGCACATAAAAAAGGCCTGAGCTTGCGCATCAGGCCTTGTTTCGATCCGGCACGTGGCCGGATCCGTTGCGGTGGAACTCAGTTCGAGTTCAAGGACGAACGACGATGTCGTTGCGGACAGCACGCACGTTTTTGGTTTCGCGGGCAAGGGTTTCAGCCTGCGACTTTTCAGTGGCGGATTTGGCGAAGCCGGAGAGCTGCACCGTGCCGTTCAGCGTTTCAACATTGAGCGACGTGGCAGACACGGTCTTGTCGGCGGCAAACTTGGCCTTGACAGCGGTGGTGATGGCAGCGTCATCGACATAAGCGCCGGCCGTTTGTTGACCACGCCCCACGGCGCAACCGGTGCTGATGATGGTGATGCCGGCGAGGGCGGCGAAAGCAATTGCGCGAGCGTATTTCATGGTGTTTCCTTGAGGTTTATAAATCTGTTTGGTGCAAAGAGTTGGAAAGCTGGCCGACTGACGGCACCACGCCGGTCGGTTTGCGTTTGAAATGGATTCATCGGCGGTGGTCTGTGCGTTCGCCGTGGAGCAGCGACTGCACCACGCCGGATACTTCCGTTGACTTCACGAGAGCCAGCACCACCCCGGTCAGCGAGATCAGCCGCCAGGGGCGCAGCACCACCAGCGCAGCGCCGGTTGCCGCAGCGATGCCGAGGAGCTTGACCGGCTGGTCCTGCGCGTAGCCCTGCATCAGCGGCTTGGCCACATCCAGCGCGAGATGCGCCGGATGCGAATGCCACCAGGACCGGGCAACCTGGCGCACCAGGTCCCACGAACCGGCAGAAGCATCGATGCCGCTTTCGCTGATCAGGTCGCTGCCGGCCTCCAGGTCGGCGGCGTCGGGATCGGCGTCGCCTTCGGGGCGCATGTCACGCACGATGGCTTGGCGGCTGGCGGCCAGACGTTGTTGTGCAGACAGGATGTTGGGCGTCATGCGGCAATCCGGCGGTTCGTAAGGTTTGGCATGGCGGGCTCAGGCAGCGGAACGCAATGCTTCTGCGTCGCGGTCCACCTGCGCCTTCACTTCCACAAAATGGCTGCGAACAATGGGTTTGCGGGCTTTCAGGACGGCCAGCACCGTGAGCACCAGTACCACCGCCGGCACTGCCACCAGCGCCCAGTGGAACTGGCTGGTCACGGCGCCCAGCATGAGCGCGACACCGGCCAGAATAAAGAAGCTGATCGCACCCACCAGAACCAGCACCCAGGCCACGAGACGCTCCACCAGATCGCTGCCCGCTTCCGAAGCTTCTTCCCGGATCAGTTCGGCATAACCCGCCAGATGGTCAATCAGCAGATTGGGGCGGCGGATCAGCGTCGATATGAAAGGGTGAAGCATGGCGGTCGGTGGAGGCGGTCTGAGGGCAGATGGGGCAGAGGGGCCGGGTGGCCGGTGTCACATCCCAATCGGTGCCCGTGTGAAATCCGGAGGTCTCAGCGCGAATTGCGATTGCGGGCGGTTGATACCAGCAGTGCCACGGCGGCACCCACCGCGGCGGCAATCAGCACGGCTTTCACCGGCTCATTGGCGACATAACGCGTGGTGGCGTCGGCATAACGGTGCATGGAGCGCTGTGCGCGTTCGCTGGCTTCGGCCGCCATGTCCAGGCTTTGGCGGGCCAGTTTCTGGGCTTGCGTGGCCAGCTTGTCGACCATGGGATCAATGCTGCCGCGCAGCTGGCGAACCTTGCTTTCGGCCCGGTCCAGCGTGTCATTGGCCAGGCTGCGGCTGGTCTCGACGGCGCTTTCAGCGCCATTGAGCATTTGATCGGAGAGCTGGCGTGCGGTGGCGGCGGCGTCCTGGGCGGAGGGGAGGCTGGAGCTTTGATTTTTCATGACGGGGTTCCTTGGTTAAATCGGGGACGGCCGGTCTGCAGGGCAGGCGAACGAATCGAAGGGGAAAGGCGGTAAAGCGGTGACGGCGTTGCCGGTCTTCAGTTTCTCTTCATGAGGCCGACAACAAAGCTGACGACGGCGAAGATCGCAAAAATGAAAAACAGGATCTTGGCGATTTCCACGGCGCCGGCGGCGATGCCGCCAAAGCCGAACACAGCGGCAATCAAGGCAATCACCAGAAAGACAACGGAATAGTGCAGCATGTCGATCTCCTCCTAAGCTGGTCGGGCGGTGCCCATGAGTTGCGGCGCTCGAAATCGAACACCTGCGACAAGCTTAGGTCCGACATCCAGAATGGCTCATCGGTCCGGGGCGGGTGGCTTTGTCGGGCTGCGGGTTCAGGGGGTGTAGGACGGCGCCGATCTGGCTGCCGCACCGGAAAACCCTTCGTGAGGCGATGCGGTAAAAGCCGTGGGCGCGTGGCCTGGATCAGCCTCGCCCTTCAAGGGGTGGCTGGCCTGCGTGCAGGCCGGGGGGCTCAGGCTGCCAGTGATGATTTGGGAAGCACCGCAAACACACGCGTGCCTTCCCCGGGCGTTGAACTCACGGTCAACTTGCCGCCTGCAGCCTCGACACGATGGCGCATGCCGGCCAGCCCGTGGCTGGTAGCGCCGATGTTGTGGGCGTCAAAACCCTTGCCGTTGTCCTTGACCTCCACGGCGATGTAGCTGTCGAAGTTGTGCAGGCTGATTTCAGCCTGCCCGGCCTCTGCGTATTTCGCCATGTTGGTCAGCGACTCCTGCACCAGCCGATACACCGTCAGTTGCGCAGCGCCCCCGAGTTCCACCATTTCAAGATCGGTGGTGATGCCCAGCCCGGACCGGTCCTCAAACTCCCGGGCAAGAATTTCCAGTGACGCGACCAGGCCCAGGTGTGACAGCGAAGAGGGCCGCAGGTCCTCGACGATGCGACGCTTCAGGGCGATGCCGCTGTTGAGCGTTTCGACCAGATGCTGGATGCGCTCTGTGGCTTCTGGCGAAATGATGCCCAGCCGCGACTTGATGCGGGCCACATCGAGTTTGGCGGCGGTCAGCAAGGCGCCCAGCTCATCGTGCAGTTCCCGGGCCAGATGGCCGCGTTCATCCTCGCGCACCTGCTGCAGGTGGGTGGCCAGTTCCGCGAGGGTGGCCGTGCGGTCGCGCACTTCCTTGTCGAGGTGGTCGCGTTCGCGCTGCAG
Organism: uncultured Polaromonas sp.; assembly: GCA_965650045.1. Lineage (GTDB taxonomy): Bacteria > Pseudomonadota > Gammaproteobacteria > Burkholderiales > Burkholderiaceae_C > Polaromonas. The sequence continues at coordinate 7,143 of CBFGNA010000032.1, read as the reverse complement.
CGATTCCTGCTCGCGCTGGCCGGATTCGAGCAGGGCGCGGGTTTGCCGCAAATACATGTAAAACGCCAGCAGGCCGGCCAGCGCCATCAGCGCGATCCCCAGGCGCGACAGCTGCAGTGATCGGGTGATCTGTGCCTGGGCCGCAATCATTTTTTTATCACTCGACGCAATCAGCTTGTCGATCTGGTTGCGGATGGCACGCATCTGTTCCATGCCGACGTCGGTCGTCAGTACGAACTTCCACGCTTCCTCGTTGCCCTGTTTTCGCATGCGCACACTGAGGTCCATTTCCGCCAGCTTGCGCGAAACGCTGCGCGACAGAACGGCCAGTTCGCCGAGTTCGTCCGGATAGGGCGTGTAAAGTCGGCGCAGGGTGTCCAGGGTCTGGGCGATGTCGGCCGTCGCCGCGTCATAGGGCTCCAGGTATTTGGGGTCGCCGGTGAGCAGATAACCGCGCTGGCCGGTCTCGGCGTCGAGCATGTTGCGCAGCAGCTTGTTGACCACGCCACGCGTGTCCTGTACCTCTTCAATGCTGGTGGTCGCCTGGCTGGACAGGCGAAAACCGGCTTCGTTGATGAATATCAAAATGGCGGCCGCAAGCACTGCCAGAGGCAGGCTGATCGCCATTTTGGGTATTGCAAACCATCGCATCCTGATCTCCGGTCCGTATTTCAATCGATAATTCGTGAATAATCGCTTTTGAGACAAAAAAGCCCGTGGTAATTACGCGGCCCAAGTATCGAAGCATTGTGCCGCGTTGAAAGCAGACCTTGAAAAGGAAATGAAATGATCAAAATTGGAATTGTTGATGACCATGCGATTGTGCGTTCGGGGCTCAAACAGTTCTTTTCAGACCAGGTCGACCTGCGCGTGGTGGGAGAGGCTGCCAGCGGCCGGGAAGCCATTGACCTGGTGCGCAATGTCGAGCTCGACATTCTGGTCATGGACCTTTCCATGCCCGGGCAGAGCGGTATCGACGCACTGGCGATGATCCGTGCCAAGGCGCCCGATGTCGGTATCCTGATTCTCAGCGGTTATCCGGAAGAGCATTACGCGGTCAACCTGATTCGACAGGGAGCCAGCGGCTACCTGAACAAGGAATGTGACCCGATGGAGATTGTCAACGCGATCCGCGTGATCTCGCTGGGCAAGCGCTACATCACGCCGGCCGTGGCCGAGTTGCTGGCACAACAGCTCAACCGCAAGAACGATGCGACGCCCCATGAACAGTTGTCCGAACGCGAGTTTCAGGTGTTCCTGAAGCTGGCCAAGGGAGAAACCGCAGGTGACATCGCCAAAGCCTTGTCGCTCAGCGTCAAGACCGTCAGCACCTACCGCACGCGTGTGATGGAAAAGATGAGCCTGGCGTCCAACAGCGACCTGACCTACTACGCGCTCAAGAACAAGCTCATCGACTGAGCCTGTCCGGCTGCGCGCCGGCAAGGGCGCTGGGCGGCTTATTGCGCCAGGCAATAGTCAACCAGCGCATCAATTTCATTGGATTTGTCAAAAACCGCATCCACGCCCAACTGGGCGCAGCGTTTGCGTATGTCCGCCGTGGCGTAGTTGCTCAGCACAACCACTTTTTGGCTGGGCTTGCGGTTTTTGCAGGCTTCCAGCACACCCAGCCCGCTGCCCTGCTTCAAGAAGAGATCAACAATGGCCAGGTCCCACGCGTGGGCCGGGTTTCCAAGCCATGCCCGGGCTTCGTTTTCGGTTTCCGCCGTGCCCGAGGCATCAATACCGACAAGTTCTTCAAGCGTGGCTATCAGGTTGTCGCGAATCGTGGCGTTGTCTTCGACGATGAAAGTTTTGAGTCCCACTGATCTTCAATTCGGGCTGATTCGGTTCGGATGGCGGATGGCGGAGGGTTGAATGGAGGGGGTGTTAACTAATGTATCTATGGTTGCCAATCGATTCTGACAGGATGAGCGCGCGCTGTTTGTAGGAAGCGGCCTACATTGCTGACTGTAGGCAAACACTGACACCGGTGCATGGCTGCAACCGATGGTATATCCGGTCGCGACAGTCAATAGTCAACATCATCTGAAGCCAGTGCCATGCAGGAAGCATTCCTGCCCACCTCTGCGTCATCCGCTTTTCGCCTTTGTGTTTTTGCGGCACTGACGCCACAAGATTGCGTGCGTTTCCTATGAATGTTTTTTCCCAAGCCGCCGCATCATGGCATCGTTCGCCCCTGTGGCGCAGGGTAGCCGCGGCTGGCGCACTGTTGTTGGTGGTGCTGGTGCTGGGGGTGGTGTTTTTTCCGTGGGATACCTTGCGCGGCTCACTCAATCGTTATGTCAGTGACAAGACCGGACGAACATTTGCAATCACCCGCCAGCTGGATGTCAAGCTGGGCCGGACCGTGCGCGTGCTTGCCGACGGGATTGAATTTGCCAACCCCTCCTGGGCGCGCGATCCGTATCTTGTGAGGGCCGAGGCGGCCGAAATCCAGGTGCGGCTTTGGCCTCTTTTTCTCGGCCGTATTGAGCTGCCACTGGTGAGCCTGAAAAAGCCCGAACTAGGACTGCAGATCGAAGCCGATGGCAAGCGGACCTGGGCTTTCGGCAAGGACACGTCGGATGAAAGCACCGTCCCGGTGATCGGTCAGTTGCTGGTGGACCAGGGCGTCCTGCGCTACCTGGCAAGGGCCGAAGGCGCAGACATCCAGGCCGAGTTTGCGCTGGGCGCGGAATCTGCCGCCGAATTGCCGCTGAGCTACAAGGCCCGCGGCAAATGGAAAGGCGAGGCTTTCACGGCGCAGGGACGGACCGGCGGCGTGTTGCAACTGAGTGCCGATACCGATGGCAGCTTTCCCATGGAAATAGACGCTGCGGCCGGCCACACGCGGCTCAAGGCAAGCGGCGCCATCACCAACCTTGCCGAGTTTGGCGCCATCGACGCGAAGTTTGAACTGCAAGGCCGCAGTCTCGAAGACCTCTACACGCTGGTGGGGGTGGTGTTGCCGGGCACGCCGCCGTACAAACTCGCGGGCCAGCTCCGCAAGGAGGGCCTGAGCTGGGCTGTCAGCGACATCAAGGGTGTGCTGGGCAAATCCGATATCCAGGGTGCACTCACCTTCACCAACGCCAAACCGGTGCCCTCGCTGACCGGCCAGGTCCAGTCGCGCCTGCTCGACTTCGAGGATTTGGGGCCGATCATCGGTCTGTCATCCGGCAATGCGCCGCCCGCCATGGCGCAGGCTGCTGCGGCCACGCCAAAACGGCCGGCGCGTGCCGGCAAGGTCCTGCCCGACACCCAGCTCGATTTTGCGCGCCTGAAAGCCATGGATGCGAAGGTGTCCTACAGCGCCGCCCGAATCGAGCACGTTCAGGCACTCCCGCTGGATCGCCTGAGTGTGAACATCAACCTGGACAAGGGTGTGCTGCAGCTTGATCCGCTCAAGCTCGGTGTGGCTGGGGGCGAGCTGGCAGGGCGCCTGGCCATCAACAGCGCCGCATCGCCGGCCGTCATCGAGACCCGGCTCGACGCGCGGGCCCTTGAGCTGAACAAACTCTTTCCAACCGTTGAAACCACCCGGAGCAGCCTCGGCAGGATCAGCGGCCAGGTGGACCTCAAGGGCACTGGCGGATCTGCGGCCCAGGTACTCGCGACCTCGTCCGGCAACGTGGCCTTTCTGATGGGCAGCGGTGAAATCAGCAACATCCTGCTGGAATTCATGGGCCTGGACGGTGGCGAGATCATCAAGTTTCTGGTGCGGGGTGACCGCAATGTGCGTTTGCGCTGCGCTGCCGCGGCGTTTGACGTGCAAAAGGGCCTGATGACCAGCAAGGCCATCGTGCTCGATACCGTGGACACGGTCATCGACGGCTCGGGCACGGTCAGCCTGGCCGACGAAACCCTGAATATCCGGCTGGAGCCCTCGCCCAAGGATGCCAGCATCCTGAGCCTGCGTTCGCCCCTGACCATTGGGGGCACCTTCGGCGCGCCCACGGCGTCCCCCGACAAGGGGGCGCTGGCCGGCCGGGCCGGCATTGCACTGGCGCTGGCCGCCATCAACCCCCTGCTGGCGCTGGCCGCCACCATCGAAACCGGTCCCGGGCAAAACGCCGATTGCAGGCAGGTGATCCAGCAGGCGGCTGCGCCGCGCGCAGCATCGCGTATTCCCGACAGCGCCGTCAGGTAGGCGCGCGGCAGACGGGGCAGGCCGGGTTGCGCGGGATGCGCACCTGGCTCCAGTCCAGGTTGCGGCCGTCCACCATCAGCAGCCGGCCTGTCAGCGGCTGGCCCACACCACACAGCAGCTTGAGCGCTTCCGCAGCCTGCACCGTGCCCACCATGCCAACCAGCGGCGCAAACACGCCCATGGTGGCGCATAAGGCTTCCTCCACCGCATCAGACGGCGGAAAGACGCATGCATAACAGGGCGACGCCCGGTCGCGCGGGTCGTACACCGAGACCTGACCGTCAAAACGAATGGCGGCCCCTGACACCAATGGCTTGCCGTGTTTCACACAGGCGCGGTTGATGGCCTGGCGGGTGGCGAAATTGTCGCAACAGTCGAGCACCACATCGGCCTCGGGCAGCAAGGTGTCCAGCAGGGCTTCATCGGCGCGGGTGGTGACGGGAATCAGCTGCACATCGGGATTGATGGCAGCCACGGCCTGCCGCACCGACTCGGCCTTGAACTCGCCCACACGCGCCATGGTATGGGCAATCTGCCGCTGCAGGTTGGTGGCATCGACGCGGTCATGGTCCACAACGGTGATCCGGCCCACGCCGGCGCTGCCCAGGTACAGGGCGACGGGAGAACCCAGGCCACCGGCACCGATGATCAGGGCGTGGGAGGATAAAAGTGCGTTTTGTCCCTCCACGCCGATTTCGTCGAGGAGGATGTGGCGGGAATACCGCAGCAGCTGGCTATCGTTCATGGAGCGGCCCGGCGCGCGGTGGCGCAGACACTGCTGGCAGCACGCCGGAGACGGCCGCGCGGGCGGCCCGTTCGGGCGTGCAGCAGATCAGTTTTCCTTTTTCTCTTCCTTGCGCTCGACCATGGACTTGCTCACAAGCACCGGCCGCCCCTTGAGCTGGTTCAGGGCCTGCGCGAGCTGGAAATCCTTGTCGCTGCCGAACTCGGGGGGACGGCGCTGCTCGGGGCTCTTCTTGGATTCTTCTTCCAGGCGCTTGAGCGCTTCCTCGCGGGCTTTTTCACGGCCCGGATCCTTGACTTCGGCGCCCTGGCCGCTGGCCAGGTGTTTCTCCAGGTCGGCCTCCCGCGTGCGCAGGACGGCGAACGGGCTGCCTTCCAGGGTTTCGTCCACCATCACGTCAGGCACGATGCCCTTGGCCTGGATGGACTTTCCGCTGGGGGTGTAATAACGCGCCGTCGTGAGTTTCAGGCCGGTGTCCGGCCCCAGCGGACGGACGGTTTGCACCGAACCCTTGCCGAAGGTCTGGTTGCCCATGATGGTGGCGCGTTTGTAATCCTGCAACGCGCCCGCCACGATTTCGCTGGCCGAGGCCGAGCCTTCATTGACCAGCACCACCAGAGGCACGCTCTTGACGGCAGCCGGCAGGCGCTTGAGCGGGTCGGCCGCATTGCGGCGCTGGTAAAACTCCGGCGCGGCCTTGTAGGTGAACTTGCTCTCGGGCAACTGGCCGTTGGTGGACACCACGGTGACGTTTTCCGGCAGGAAGGCCGAGGACACCGCGACGGCAGCGTCAAGCAGGCCACCCGGGTCGTTGCGCAGGTCCAGCACCAGCCCTTTCAGGTTGGGCTCCTGCTTGTAGATCTGTTCGAGCTTGGTGACGAAATCTTCCACCGTGCGTTCCTGGAACTGGCTCAGGCGGATCCACGCGTAGCCGGGCTCGACCACCTTGCTGCGCACCGACTGGGTGCGGATTTCCTCGCGCGTGATGGTGACCGGGAAGGTGCGGTTTTCATCCTTGCGGAAAATCATCAGCACGACCTTGGTCTTGGGCTCGCCGCGCATCTTTTTGACGGCTTCGTTGAGGGACAGGCCCTTGACGGCGGTATCGTCGATCTTGGTGATCAGGTCGTTGGGCTTGAGACCGGCGCGGTCGGCGGGTGAGCCTTCGATCGGTGAAACCACCTTGACCAGCCCGTCCTCCTGCGCGATTTCAATGCCGACGCCGACAAAGCGGCCGCTGGTGCCTTCGCGGAATTCCTTGAACGATTTCTTGTCGAAATACACCGAATGCGGATCCAGGCTGGAAACCATGCCCGAGATGGCGTCGGAAATCAGTTTCTTTTCATCGACCGGTTCCACATAGTCGGTCTTGACCATGCCGAACACCGCGGCCAGTTGTTGCAACTCTTCAAGCGGCAGCGGGGCCAGCCCGCCGCGTGCGACGGCCTGCAGTTGCACCGTTGTCAGGGCTCCGGCCACCGCGCCGATGGAAATCCAGCCTGCAATCTTGAGTTTCTGACCCATAAACACCCTCATTCGCCTTGATTTAAGGCAGTTGTCACAGAATTGGAATCAATATACACCTTGGAGGCGGCGGCTGGCCTGCAGTTCCCGCGGAGGCCGCGGCGCTGCGGAAAATGTCGCACGCGGGGCGCCTCTTTACCCGCGCTTGACATGCCGCAAGCGGCCTGGGGTGGGGAGGACTCAGGACTTGCCCTGGGCCGCCACGGCCGCTGCCGCCCTGGCGATGGCCTCGCCGTCGCCCAGGTAGTAGTGGCGCAGCGGCTTGAGGTCGGCGTCAAGTTCGTAGACCAGCGGGATGCCGTTGGGAATGTTCAGGCCAACAATGTCCTGGTCCGAAATATCGTCGAGGTATTTGACCAGCGCGCGTATCGAGTTGCCGTGCGCAGCCACCACGATGCGCTTGCCGGCGCGAATGGCCGGCGCCATGGACTCGTTCCAGAAGGGCAGCACACGGGCCACCGTGTCCTTCAGGCATTCGGTCAGCGGGGCCTCGCCGGCTTTCAATTTGGCGTAGCGCGGATCCCGGCCTTCCCAGCGCTCGTCGTCCTGCGTCAGCGGCGGCGGCGGCGTGTCATAACTGCGGCGCCAGGCCAGCACCTGTTCGTCGCCGTATTTTTTGGCGGTCTCGGCCTTGTTCAGGCCCTGCAGCGCGCCATAGTGCCGCTCGTTGAGGCGCCAGCTATGCACCACCGGCAGCCACATCAGGTCCATCTCGTCGAGCGTC
>CBFGNA010000031.1:0-11720 GCA_965650045.1 uncultured Polaromonas sp. | reverse complement strand
CTGCGCCCTGCGGCGTGGCAGATACCGCGGGCGGGCGCAAGGCCGACTCCAGTGCCGGCCGGCCCGGCCCCAGCAGGTGGTAGCCGGCCGTGCGGGCCGCCTCGGGCAGGTCTGCCTGTGTGGCCGCCACCAGCACCGCTTCGGCGACGCTGCGCTCCGGGTGTCCGCTTTGCTGGGCCAGCCGCTCCATCGCCCGCGTGATCTGCTGGCGCGTCATTTCACTTTCCGTGGAAAAGCTCGGCAAGCGGCGCAACACCTGTAGCGCATGGCTGACGGGCTCGATCAGTTCGGTCCATTCAATCTGCCCGATCAGGCGCAAGGTGGTGATGATGTTGCTGACCGTGAGGTTGGCCTCGACCTGGGCGGTCTGGGCCTCGCCAATCAGGCGCTGGCCGTCCTTGCAGTGCCGTTCCGTCCAGGCCACCAGCGGCGGCGCCGGATCCGGCCGTTCGGCAGGCATGCGCTGCCAGAGCTGTGTGAGGTAGCTGCGCTCCAGCCCGCGGTGTTTCATGCGTGCGTGCAGCTCGTCCAGGTCCTGCGCCTCCAGCTTGTCCGCGGCGTCCCAGGCCGCATGCGCGACTTCCCGGGCCACCTTGTTCCAGGCAATGCGGTCGGCCATGCGGCGCAGGTTTTCCAGCAGCACCACCCGCAGCGTGGTGGGCAAGGCCCACAGCTCGCCCAGCGCGAGTTCGCTGACTTCCTGGTAGGCCCTCAGATAGGCCGTGAACAGCACCGGGTCTAGAACACTGTCGGTGTGTGCGACATAGGCCCAGGCGATGCCGTAGACGCGCGGCAGGCCTTCCAGCGGCCGCTCTGCCAGCTTGGGCAGGTCTGCGTAGTAGCGGTGTGGCACACCCTCCCGGATTTGCTGAAGCTGCGCTTCAATCAGGTGGAAGTTGTCGAGCAGCCATTCGGCCGCTGGCGTGACGTAGTGGCCACGCTGTGAGGTGACGGCAATGTAGTCGTAGGCCTCGCGCAGCCCGGTGATGTTTTCCTGGACCCGCGGAAAAAAAGGCGGTCCGTGGACCGGACTGCCGGAGGGGCGCACGGCTTGGGCCTGGGCCAGGCTCCGGCCATGCTGTTCGAAACGGCGGGCGCCAAACAGTTCGGCGCGGATCGGGTGCTGCAATGCGCCGTGGCGATCCAGCAGTATTTTCCTGGCGTAGGGGGTGAGGGTTTCCAGGCGGTGAATAAAAGCCGTACTCACATCCTCACGCGGCGGCGACGAGGATCAGGGCCAGTCCCGCCAGCGCGGCAACCGTCACCACCCGCGGGCTCAGCGCGCCGTGGGCCGACTCCAGGGCCGTGTGTACAAAGAAAAAACGGCTGTGCGAACTGGCGCAGTGATTCATGTGGGAGGCCAGCTCTGCCGCGTCGGTGGAGACAGGATCGGCCTTGTCCGCGGACGGACGTGTCCCGAACTTGAATGTAGTCATGGTGTGCGCTCCGGGGAGAAAGTGATGAGCACCGCCGCACGGCGGAATGCCGGGCGTGGTGATCAGTGTCAAATTCATCCTAGGACCGGCACTTGCCACCTGCCATCGGACGGCGCCGCTGTTGGCCTAGGACGGGACCTACACGGCCAGCCATGGCGCGGCGACGGCGGTCTCAGCCCGTGTTGCGCAAACCTGCGGCGATGCCATTGATGGAGATGTGGATACCGCGCTGCACCCGTTCGTCCGCCTTGCCCTCGCGGTAGCGCCGCACCAGTTCGACCTGCAGGTGGTGCAGCGGGTCGATGTAGGGGAAGCGGTGCCGGATGGAGCGCTGCAGGGAGGCATTGCCCGCCAGGCGCTGCTTGTCGCCGGTGATCAGCAGCAGGGCTTCGGCCGTGCGCTGCCATTCCGCCTCGATGGCGCTGAAGACTTTTTTGCGCAGGCGCGCATCACTCACTAGTTCGGCGTAGCGCGAGGCCAGCGCCAGATCGCTTTTTGCCAGCACCATGTCCATGTTGCTCAGCAGGGTGCGGAAAAACGGCCACTGCTTGTACATCTTCTGCAGCAGGGCCAGGGCTTCCTTGCGGCTGCTCGCCGTGCCGCCTGCGCCCAGCATGCGCTCGATGGCTGAACCAAAACCGTACCAGCCGGGCAGGGTCAGGCGGCACTGCCCCCAGCTGAAACCCCAGGGAATGGCGCGCAGGTCCTCGATTTTCTGCGAGGCCTTGCGGGAAGCCGGGCGCGAGCCGATGTTGAGCTCGGCAATTTCGCGAATCGGTGTGGCGCTGAAGAAGTATTCGGTGAAGCCGGGGGTTTCGTAAACCAGTGCGCGGTAAGCCGCCATGCTGGTTTGCGACAGCTCGGCGGCGGCCCGCAGGAAGTCGCGGGTGGCGGGTTTGGTCGGTTGCAGCAGGGTGGCTTCCAGGGTGGCGGCAACCAGGGTTTCGAGGTTGCGCCGGCCGATCTCGGGATTGGCGTATTTGGAGCCGATGACCTCGCCCTGTTCGGTCAGGCGGATCTGCCCGCGCACCGTGCCGGGTGGCTGCGCCAGGATCGCCTGGTAGCTCGGGCCACCGCCGCGGCCCACTGTGCCGCCACGGCCGTGGAACATCCGCAACTGGATGTTGTGCGAGTTGGCAAGCTGGTCAAACAGCTCGACCAGCGCAATTTCGGCACGGTACAGCTCCCAGTTGCTGGTGAAGATGCCGCCATCCTTGTTGCTGTCCGAGTAGCCCAGCATGATGTCCTGCTCGCCGCCACTGCGCTTGACCTGTTGCGCGATGCCGGGCAGCGCGTAGTAGTCGCGCATGATGGGCGCGGCGTTGCGCAGGTCTTCAATCGTCTCGAACAGCGGCACCACAATCAGGTCGTGGGTGGCGCGCTGGTCCAGGGTACCGGCCATCAACCCGACTTCCTTTTGCAGCAACAAAACTTCGAGCAGGTCGCTGACGGTTTCGGTGTGGCTGATGATGTAGTGGCGAATCGCCTGCGCGCCGAAACGCTGGCGCAAAACACGCGCTGATTCGAAGATCGCGATTTCGCTGCGCGCATGGTCGGAATAAGCGGCGCCCACCACACGCAGCGGCCGGGCGTCGTTGAGCAGGGACAGCAGCAGCGCGCGTTTGGCCGCTTCGTCCAGGCTGGCGTATTTCGCCTCGATGCGCGCGACGGCCAGCAGCTCGGCAACGACCTCCTCGTGTTTGTCCGAACTTTGCCGCAGGTCCACCGTGGCCAGATGAAAGCCGAACACTTCGACGGCGCGGATCAGCGGATGCAGGCGCTGCGCCACCAGGGCAGCGCCATGGTTGGCGCGCAGCGAGGCTTCAATGATGCGCAGGTCGGTCAGGAAATCTTCGGCGGCGAGGTAGGCGTTTTGCGGTGCGACCGCGTGGCGTGCGGCCTCGCGGCCTGTCAGCTCCTTGAGCGTCGCCGCCAGCCGCGCATACACGCCCGTGAGGGCGCGGCGGTAGGGTTCGTCGAGGCGGTGCTCGTTGACGTCGGGGGAGCGCTCAGCCAGGGCCCGCATCTCGGGTGTGAAATCCACCAGCATGGCCGACAGCGAGAGTTCGGCGCCGAGGTAATGCACCTCCGTCAGGTAATGGCGCAGCGCCACTTCGGACTGGCGGCGCAAGGCGTATTCCAGCGTGTCGGCGCTGACGTTCGGGTTGCCGTCGCGGTCGCCGCCAATCCACTGCCCCATGCGCAGAAAGCTGTGCACCGGCTGGTTGCCAAGCGCGCGCTCCAGGTCGGCGTAGAGCCGGGGGATTTCGCGCAGAAAGGTGGACTCGTAATAACTGAGCGCGTTTTCAATCTCGTCGGCGACCGTGAGTTTGGTGAAGCGCAACAGCCGCGTTTGCCACAGCTGCATCACGCGCGCGCGCAACTGGGCCTCGTTGGCAGCCAGTTCCCGCGGTGTGAGGGCATCGCGGCTGACATTGACGGCCAGCGCATGCGACTTGATCTCGTCGCGCGCCGTGAGCAACTGCGCGATGTCGCGCTCGGCGTCCAGAATGCTTTTGCGCTGTACCTCCGTCGGGTGCGCGGTCAGCACCGGCGACACATAGGCATGGGCCAGGGTGGCTGAGATGGTCCTGGGCGAGATGCCGGCCCAGCGCAGGCGCGACAGCGCGACTTCGATGCTGCCTTCCTGCGTGTCGCCCGCGCGCTCATGAACGGCGCGGCGCCGGATGTGGTGCCGGTCCTCGGCCAAGTTGGCCAGGTGGCTGAAATAGGTGAAGGCGCGGATCACGCTGACAGTCTGGTCGCCCGACAGACCCTTGAGCAGCTTCTTCAGGGCCTTGTCGGCCTCGGCGTCGGCATCGCGGCGAAAGGTCACCGAGAGCTTGCGCACCTGCTCGATCAGTTCGTAGGCGGCCACACCTTCCTGCTCGCGGATCACATCCCCCAGGATGCGGCCGAGCAGGCGGATGTCTTCGACCAGCGGCCTTTCGTTGTCCTTGGCGCGGGTGCGCGGGCGGGGCGCGCCCTTGCTGTCTGCAGCCTGTTCCGGGTTGGATTTCACTCGCGCCGTCGTCACCATGTGTTCACCTTGTTGTGGGCTTCTGGACTGGGTTGTATTGCAGTGCAGCATGCTAGCATCCGAGAACCCCTCCAGATACGAACAGGTTACGAGTGAGCGCAGCTTCCCCCACTTCTCCCCGCGTTGTGATTGCCACGCGCGAAAGCCGTCTGGCGCTCTGGCAGGCTGAACATGTCAAGGCACTGCTGGAGGCGCGCCTGGGCTGGCAGGTCGAGCTGCTGGGCATGACCACCCTCGGTGACCAGATCCTGGACCGTTCGCTGAGCAAGGTCGGCGGCAAGGGCCTCTTCGTCAAGGAGTTGGAAACCGCGCTGCTGGACGGCCGCGCCGACATCGCGGTGCATTCGCTGAAAGACGTGCCGATGGACCTGCCGGAAGGTTTTGCGCTGGCCTGTGTGCTCGAACGCGAGGACCCGCGCGACGCGCTGGTCTCCAATGCGTTTGCGGCACTGGACGAGTTGCCCCCGGGCGCCGTGGTCGGCACTTCCAGCCTGCGCAGGCTGGTGCTGCTCAAAAACCTGCGCCCCGACCTGCGCATCGAACCGCTGCGCGGCAACCTTGACACGCGTTTGCGCAAGCTCGACGAGGGCCACTACCAGGCCATCGTGCTGGCCGCTGCGGGCCTGAAGCGCCTGGGTCTGGCCTCGCGCATCCGCCAGGCCTTCGAGCCGGAGCAGATGTTGCCGGCCGCCGGGCAGGGCGCGCTGGGCATTGAAGTGCGGGCCGACCGGCAGGATTTGCTGGACGCGCTGGCCGGTCTGGCGCACCAGCCGACCTGGCTGGCGGTGACGGCCGAACGAACGGTCTCGCGCGCCATGGGCGGCAGTTGCTCCATGCCGCTGGCGGCTTTCATCCAGGAGGCCCAATCCGCGACCATGCGGCTGGAGGCCGCCTGGGGCGAGCCGGGTGCAGACAACCAGGGCGTGGCGGGTGCCCCGCTGGTGCGGGTCGACCACAGTGCCCGCGTGACGACGTTTGCTGAAGCGCAGGCGCTGGGCGAGCAGGTGGCAGCCTCGCTGCGCGCCGGCGGCGCGGTGTGGGCCGCCAACGCTTGATTGCGCCGCGCGTCATCGTCACCCGGCCCGAACGCGATGCGGCGCGCTGGGTGCTGTCGCTGACACAACGCGGGCTGCAGGCCGAGGCGCTGCCGCTGATCACCATCGAGCCACTACCGGTGTCGCCGGCTCTGCAGCGAGCCTGGCGCGACATTGGCAGTTATGCCGCGCTGATGTTTGTCAGCGGCAATGCCGTTGATGCATTCTTTGCATCAAATCGGGCTCCAGCCCTTGATGGACGGGCGCAATCAGCTATTGATTTTGTAGCAAACCAGAGCTTGCGCTGCATGGCGCCCGGCCCCGGAACCGTGGCGGCGCTGCTGGCGGCCGGGGTGCCGGCAGAGCGTATCGATGCGCCTGCAGCGGAGGCCGGCCAGTTTGATTCGGAGGCCTTGTGGGCGGTGGTTCGCGGCCTGCCCTGGGCGGGTCGGCGCGTGTTGATTCTGCGCGGCCAAAGCGCGGGCGCCGAGCCGGCCGCTGGCGCAGGGCGCGACTGGCTGGCGCGGCAACTGTCGGCCGCCGGCGCCTTGCCGGAATTCCTCGCGGTGTACCGGCGCAGCGCGCCGCTATTCACGGCGCAGCAGCATCGCACCATGGCCGACGCCGCCAGCGACGGTTCGATCTGGCTGTTCAGCAGCTCCGAAGCCGTGGGCCACTTGCCGCCGGGTGACTGGTCAAGGGCACGGGCAGTGGCGACCCATCCGCGCATCGCGGAGGCCGTGCGCGCCGCCGGCTGGGGTGTTGTTGTGGCGTCACGCCCTGAACTGGACGATATCGTGGCCTCGATAGAATCAATGCAACCATGAGCGACAGCGAACCCCTTTCTCCTCCCCTGCCCGCATCGGCCGAGCTGGTGCCGGTGGTGAGCGCGCCCCCGGGCAGCAGCCTGACACGGCGCTGGTTGCTGGTGACCACGGCCGTGGCGGTGGCCGGGGTGCTGATGAGCGCGTTGTTGTGGCAAAAGCTGGCCAACATCCAGGAAGAACTGGCGCGCCGCAGCACCGATGCCACGGCCCAGTCGATTGAAGCGCGTACCCTGGCGCGCCAGGCGCAGGACGGCGCGCGTGAGCTGACGGCGCGGCTGGCGCTGCTCGAAACGCGGCTCAGCGAGGTCAGCCTGCAGCGCAGCCAGCTGGAGGAGCTGATGCAAAGCCTGTCGCGCTCGCGCGATGAAAACCTGGTGGTCGATATGGAGTCGGCCCTGCGGCTGGCGCAGCAGCAGGCGCAGTTGACCGGCAGTGCCGAACCCATGCTGGCCGCGCTCAAGTCGGCCGACCAGCGCCTGACACGCGCCGCCCAACCGCGCCTGAACCCGCTGCAGCGCGCCATCGCGCGGGATGTGGAACGCATCAAGGCGACCACCGTGACGGATGTGCCGGCCCTGCTTTCCAGGCTCGACGAACTGACGCGGATGGTGGACGACCTGCCCCTGGCAAATGCGATGCCGGTGGCCAGCAACACGCGGGCCGCCGCAGCACCCGCCCCGGCCCGTGCAGCCTCTGCCGCCCAGCCGCCTGCCAATCCCGCGCGCGCATGGCTGGACCGCCTCGCCTTGCGGGCCTGGTGGGACAACACCTGGCAGGGCATCCGTGACGAGGCGCGCAACCTGCTGCGCGTCAGCCGCATCGACCAGCCGGACGCGGCCCTGCTGGCGCCCGAACAGGCTTTTTTCCTGCGCGAGAACCTCAAGCTCAAACTGCTCAATGCGCGGCTGGGCCTGCTGTCGCGGCAGACCGCCAGTGCGCGCACCGACCTGGCCGGTGCATCGGCCATGCTGGGTAAATACTTTGATCCGGCCTCGCGCCGGACGCAGGCGGCCAGCCAGTTGCTGCAGCAGGCGCAGACCCAGATGAAGTCCAGTGAGTTGCCACGCCTGGACGAAACCCTGGCGGCGCTGGCCACCGCAGCGGCGGGCCGCTAGAAGGCACGGGACGCGATGCGCAGCGCACTCTGGTTCCTGGCCTTGTTCGGCATCGCGGTGGCGGTGGCGCTGGTGGCCGGCAACAACCAGGCGGTGGTCACGCTGTTCTGGCCGCCGCACCGCATCGACATTTCCTTCAACCTGCTGGTGCTGTTGCTGGCCGGGTTGTTCATGCTGCTGTATGTCGCGCTGCGTGCGTCTTCGGCGGTGTTTTCGCTGCCGGCAGAAGCGCGCCGCTGGCGTGCACAGCAAAAAGAGCGGGCCATGTACGCGGCCTTTATGGATGCGCTGTCGCACCTGATGGCCGGGCGTTTCATCCGCGCCGCCAAACTCGCGCAGAATGCCATCACCCAGGAAAAAAGCCTGAGCCAGCTGGCCCGCACCTCCAGCGACGTCAGCAGCTACAACGCTGCGCGGGCAACGCAACTGCGCTTGCTGGCGCACCTGCTGGCCGCCGAGAGTGCGCAGTCGCTGCAGAACCGGGCACTGCGCGAAGAACATCTGCAGCAGGCGCTGGAAACCAGCAGCCACCGGATCGCCCAGGAAACCCGGGAAGGCGTGCAACTGCGTTCCGCGCGCTGGGCTCTCGATGACCGTGACCCCAATGCGGCGCTGGAACTGCTGGGCCAGCTGCCACAGGGCGCCGCACGGCGGACCCTGGCGTTGCGCACGCGTTTGCGTGCCACGCGGCAGGCGCGGCAGACCCTGCAGGCGCTGGATACGGCGCGCCTGCTGGCCAAACACCGCGCGTTTTCGCCGGAAGCGGCGCAAAGCATTGTGCGAGGTCTGGCACTGGAACTGCTGGGGGCCGCACACGACCCGGCGCAACTGCAAACGGCCTGGCAGTCGCTGGACGCCGCCGAACGCGCCATGCCCGAGCTGGTGATCCACGCGGCCTAGCGCCTGATGGCATTACACGGCGACGCCGATCTCGCGCGCGCCTGGCTGCTGCAGGTATGGGATCCGGTCATGCAGCCCCGCTCCGCGACCAGTGACAACCTGCGGGTCAAGCTCATCCATGTGCTGGAACAGGGCCTGGACTCCATCGACGCGGCCTGGCTGGCACGCATCGAGACCGCGCAGCAGCAACGCCCGCGCGACGCCAACCTGCAGTACCTGGCCGGCATGGCCTGCCTGAAACGCCAGCTCTGGGGCAAGGCCCAGCAACTGCTGTCGCAGGCCGCGCTCGGTTTGCAGGACACCGGCCTGCACCGCAACGCCTGGCGGGCACTGGCGCTGCTGGCCGAGCAGCGCGAGGATGCGGTGTCGGCGGCACAGGCTTACAAGCGGGCGGCGGAAGTCTAGGACCTGGTCCCTGGCGCAGGCCTTTCGCGGCGTCCTTCGTCCGGGCCGACGCAGAACAGTGCCTCCACCTCAACCGCTGCACGGCGGGGAAGGCTGGCGACACCGACCGCCGTGCGCGCGTGCATTCCGGCCTCGCCCAGCACAGCTGCAAAAAGGTCCGAGGCGCCGTTGACGACCATGGGCACCCCTTCATACTCGGGCATGCAATTGACAAACCCTCCGACGCGCACACAGGTGCGCACCCGGTCCAGGTCGCCGTCGCACGCCAGTTTCAGGCACGCCAGCAAATTCAGCGCGCAAAGCTGCGCCGCCTGCTGGCCCTGCACCAGCTCAAACTCACGGCCCAGCTTGCCGACGTAAGGCACGGTGCCGTTCCATTCGCTGACCTGGCCAGCCAGGAAAACCAGCTCGCCATGTTTGCGAAAAGGCAGGAAATTGGCCACGGGTACCGGTGGTCGGGGCAGTTCGAGCCCGAGGCTGGCCAGCCTCTCCTCGATCCGGCTCATGGGTGCAATCCCTGGATGAGCGCGCCCGAACTGCTCATGAAGCCAAACAGCAACTTGACGTTGTATTCGGTGGCCTGCATGCAGTACTCCGGTGACGTGGTGGCCACGCAGTCGCGCAGCATCACCACGTCGTAGCCCAGGAAGCTGGCGTCCTCCAGCGTCGTCATCACGCACTGGTCGGCATTGACACCCGCGAAGAACAGCGTGCGCACGCCCATGTTGCGCAGGATGCTGTCCAGCTCGGTGTCCCAGAAGCCGCTGAAGCGGTGCTTGGTGACGTGGATGTCCTGCTCGCCCGGATCGAGTTCATCCACGATCTGCGCGCCCCACGACCCCTTGCGCAGGATCTCGGCGCCGCCGGGAATCTGATCGCCCAGGCCCGCGCCCTTGCCGTCGTGCGTGTGCGCATGCAACAGCGAGGGCGGGATGTTGAGCAGGTCCTTGCGCACGCCCCAGTTCAGCCAGACGATGGGCACGCCCTCCTTGCGCAGTACCGGCAGCAGCGCCGTGATCGGCCGGATGGGCGCGCGGTCGGGCGTGATGTCAATGCCGCGGTAGTCCAGGTAGCCGCCCGGGCTGCAGAAGTCGTTCTGCATATCGACCACCACCAGCGCGCTGCGGTTGGCGTCGAGGGTCAACGCCTGCGGCTGTGCCTCGACGTCAATGGGGCGTACCGGCCGCGGATCAGCACGCGACAGGTCCACCCTGCGCTCGCTCACCAGCCAGCGATTGCCGGCATGGGAACCCATGGGTTTCATGGCCATGTTCCCGCTCACTTGATGGTGCCGTTCACGCCTTGCACGAAGAACTGCATGCTCTCCAGCATCTCCATGCCCATGGGTTTTCCGGCGGGCAGCACTTCCTTGCCGTCCTGCGCCACCAGGGGGCCGGACCAGACGGTGAACCTGTCTTTCAGGATGTCTTCCTTCTTCGCCAGGATGGTTTTCTGAACGGCGGCCGGAACGGCGGGGCCGAACTTGTCCAGCACCACCGTGCCGTCTTGTAGGTCACCGCGGACGTGGCCGGGCTTCCAGGACCCGGCCTCGATCTCCTTCACGAGCTTGAGCATGGTCGGCCCCCAGTTCCAGGAGGCGCCGGTCAGTACTGCCCTGGGTGCGAACTTCGAGACATCCATATCCTTGCCGACCACATGGATGCCGCGCTTCTCGGCGGTCTGGGCGATGGTGATGGGGCTGTCCACCTGTTCGCCGATCACGTCGGCCCCGGCGTCGATCAGGGAGTTGGTGGCTTCGGCCTCCTTGGCCGGCTGCAGCCAGCCGCCGGTCCAGACCACGCTGGTGGTGGCCTTGGGGTTCATGGCCTGTGCGCCCAGCGTGAAGGCGTTGATGGAGCGAACCACCTGCGGGATCGGGAAAGCAGCGATGAAGCCCAGCTTTCCGCTTTTGCTCACGGCGCCGGCGGCCATGCCGGCCAAGTACATGGCGTCGTCGGAGTTGGCCCAGTAGGTGCCGACGTTGTCACTGGTTTTCAGGCCGCCGGCGTGCAGGAAAGCGACCTTGGGGTATTTCTTGCCGAGGCTGATGGCGTAGTCCAGGTAGCCGTAGCTGGTCGCGAAAACCACCGTGGCACCGGACTTGATCATGCGTTCCATCACCTTCTCAACCTCGGCAGTCTCGGGGATGTTTTCCACGTGCAGGGTTTTGGTGCCGGGAAGGTTTTTCTCGACGAAACGGCGGCCGTTGTCCATCGAGGTGTTGTAGCCGTTGTCCTTTTCAGGGCCAACGTAGATGTAGCCCAGCGTTGCGGCATGCAAGGCGTGGCCCGACAGGCCGAGTGCGGCCGTCACGGCCAGGGGGCGAAGGAAGCGGGGCAGGGTCATGTTGTTCTCCGGTGGGTTGATGAGGGAAAGGGAAATCGATGGCATCAGCGTTCGAGGACATCCTTGAGCGCGGCAGGCGCGCCGCTGTCCTGCCGGCGCATGCATGCGATGGCGAACACGGCCAGACTGGCCAGGTAAGGCAGCGTGTGCAGCAGATGGGCAGGAATGGCGCTGTGGGCGGCCTGCAGGCGCAGCGACAGGGCTTCGGTGCAGCCAAACAGCAGGGCGGCAGGCAGGGTCCACCATGGATTCCAGCGCGCGACGATCACCAGGCCCACGGCAACCAGGCCACGCCCGCCGGACATGCCTTCGGCCCAGGTGCGGGTGTAGTCCACCGACAGCGCCGCGCCGCCCAGACCCGAAAGGATGCCGCCGGCGGCGATGCCGAGCGCGATGGTCAGCGCCGGTCGCACGCCTGCGGCTCTGGCGACATCAGGCGACTCGCCCACGGCACGCCAAGCCAGGCCGGTGCGGGTGGTGTACAGCCAGGCGCCGATGCAGGGCACCAGCAGCAGCGCTATCACCATGGTGGGTGTCATGCCGCCGGCCAGCGGCGTGAAGCCCTCCACACGCTGGCCGATCAGGCCCGCGCCGGCGTAGGCGCTGAGGCCGAAGCC
>CBFGNA010000030.1:0-11746 GCA_965650045.1 uncultured Polaromonas sp. | reverse complement strand
ATCGCCAGCTTGAACAGCGGGTCGTTTTCCAGGCCCATCTCTGCCAGCACTTCCTTGCAGGTTTCCTGCATCAGCTTGGCGCGCGGGTCGTAGTTCTTGTACACGCGGTGGCCGAAACCCATCAGCTTGACGCCGGAGCTCTTGTCCTTGACCTGCTTGATGAAGTCACCGATTTTCTCGATGCCACCGTTTTTCTGGATGTCGCCCAGCATGTTGAGTGCCGCTTCGTTGGCGCCGCCGTGGGCCGGGCCCCAGAGGCAGGCCACGCCGGCAGCAATCGCTGCAAACGGATTGGTGCCGGACGAGCCGCACAGGCGCACGGTCGATGTAGATGCATTCTGCTCATGGTCGGCGTGCAGCATGAAGATGCGGTCCAGCGCGCGTTCGAGCACCGGGTTGACCTTGTACTCCTCGCAGGGCGTGGCGAACATCATGTGCAGGAAGTTGCCGGCGTAGCTCAGGTCGTTCTTGGGGTACATGTAGGGCTGGCCCACGGTGTACTTGTAGGCCATGGCGACCAGCGTCGGCATCTTGGCGATCAGGCGGATCGCGGCGATCTCGCGGTGCTCGGGATTGTTGATGTCGGTGCTGTCATGGTAGAAGGCCGACAGGGCGCCGACCAGGCCGGTCATGATGGCCATCGGGTGCGCGTCACGGCGGAAGCCGCGCAGGAAAAACTGCATCTGCTCGTTGACCATGGTGTGGTTGGTCACGCGGGCGGCGAAATCCTTCTTCTGGTCGGCGTTCGGCAGCTCTCCGTACAGCAGCAGGTGGCAGGTTTCCATGTAGTCGCAGTTGGTGGCCAGCTGCTCGATGGGGTAGCCGCGGTACAGCAGTTCACCCTTGTCGCCGTCGATGTAGGTGATGGCCGACTGGCAGGACGCCGTGGACAAAAAGCCCGGGTCGTAAGTGAACATGCCGGTCTGTGCGTACAGCTTGCGGATATCGACGACATCCGGGCCGACCGTGCCCTGGTAGACCGGAAGCTCGACACTGGGGCTGCCGTTGCTGAAGGAGAGGGTGGCTTTGTTGTCAGCGAGTTTCATTTCTACTTTCTTTCTACGTCAATAAGGCTTCAGGGCGCGCGGGGTGGGGTGCGCATGAGGGCCAGCACTTCCCTGGCTTCGGCGGTCGATGCACTGATGGCGGACAGCTGGTCAGGCTCTTTACGTTTTAGCAGCAAATCAAGCAGGTCGTTGTCGGACAGGTCCATTAAATCATCGAGACCTTTGGCCTGCCTGACGGTGAGGCTGGCCTCGTACTTGCCGAAGAACTTTTCCACGAACAGGTCGTTCTCAAGCAGGCCGCGGCGGCAGCGCCACTTGAGCTTGCTGAGGGCGCGTTCGCCGAGAAGTTCTTCGTTGGTGTGCATGGTCAGACCGTACGCAGCACCATCATTTCCTTGATCTTGCCGATGGCCTTGCTGGGGTTCAGGCCCTTGGGGCAGACGTCAACGCAGTTCATGATGGTGTGGCAGCGGAACAGGCGGTAAGGGTCTTCCAGGTTGTCCAGGCGCTCGGCGGTGGCTTCGTCCCTGGAGTCGGCGATGAAGCGGTAAGCCTGCAGCAGGCCGGCCGGGCCGACAAACTTGTCCGGGTTCCACCAGAAGCTGGGGCAGCTGGTTGAGCAGCTCGCGCACAGGATGCACTCGTACAGGCCGTTGAGCTCATCGCGCTCTTCGGGGCTCTGCAGGCGTTCCTTTTCGGGCGGCACGTTGTCGTTGATCAGGTAGGGCTTGATCGAGTTGTACTGCTTGAAGAAGTCGGTCATGTCCACGATCAGGTCGCGCACCACCGGCAGGCCGGGCAGCGGCTTGAGCACGATGGTGCCCTTGAGCGTGTTCATGTTGGTCAGGCACGCCAGGCCGTTCTTGCCGTTGATGTTCATCGCGTCCGAACCGCACACGCCTTCGCGGCAGGAGCGGCGGAAGCTGATGCTCGGGTCCTGCGCCTTGAGTTTCATCAACGCGTCCAGCAGCATGCGCTCGTGGCCGTCCAGCTCGACCTC
This sequence comes from uncultured Polaromonas sp., assembly GCA_965650045.1. Lineage (GTDB taxonomy): Bacteria > Pseudomonadota > Gammaproteobacteria > Burkholderiales > Burkholderiaceae_C > Polaromonas. The sequence continues at coordinate 9,739 of CBFGNA010000030.1, read as the reverse complement.
GATGGTCTGCATGTAGGGCTTGGCATCGGTGTCCGGGTCGTAGCGGTAGATCTGGAAAGTGCGTTTGGTCATGGGGTTCTCGCTTCTTGTGGGTCGCAGGCCGTCGTGCGTGTGTTTTTCAGAACGTGCGTGTTTTGAGCGGCACGGACTCGACCGTCAGCGGCTTCATCTGCACCGGCTTGTAGGCCAGCCGGTTGCCTTCGCTGTACCACAGCGTGTGTTTGTGCCAGTCGGTGTCGTTGCGGCCATTCGGGTGTTCCGGCGTGTCGCCATAGTCGTCCACCGAATGCGCGCCGCGGCTTTCCTTGCGGGCGGCGGCCGAGACGATGGTGGCCTGCGCGGCCTCGATCAGGTTCTCGACTTCCAGCGCCTCGATGCGGGCGGTGTTGAAAATTTTCGACTTGTCTTTCAGGCCGATGTTGGCGACGCGTTCACGCATGGCGGCGATCTTGCTCACGCCTTCGTCGAGGATGGCCTGGGTGCGGAACACGCCGGCGTGTTGCTGCATCGCAGCGCGCAGGTCGTTGGCGACGTCCTGCGCGTATTCGCCGCCGGTGGCGTTGTCCAGGCGCGCAATGCGGGCCAGGGTCTTGTCGGCGGCGTCGGCCGGCAGCGGTTTGTGGGCGGTCTTCTTGGCGAATTCAACGATGTGGTTGCCGGCCGCCTTGCCGAAGACCAGCAGGTCGAGCAGCGAGTTGGTGCCCAGGCGGTTGGCGCCATGCACGCTGACGCAGGAGCATTCGCCGACGGCGTAAAGACCGTTGACGATCTGGCTCTGGTTGTTGGCATCCTGCGTAACCACCTGGCCGTGGATGTTGGTCGGGATGCCGCCCATCTGGTAGTGGATGGTGGGCACTACGGGAATCGGTTCCTTGGTGATGTCCACATTGGCGAAGTTGTGGCCGATCTCGAACACCGAGGGCAGGCGCTTCATGATGGCGTCCACGCCCAGATGCGTCATGTCCAGCAGGATGTAGTCCTTGTTCGGGCCGCAGCCGCGGCCTTCCTTGATTTCCTGGTCCATGGAGCGCGAGACAAAGTCGCGTGGCGCCAGGTCTTTCAGCGTCGGGGCATAACGCTCCATGAAGCGCTCGCCGTCGCTGTTGCGCAGGATGGCACCTTCACCGCGGCAGCCTTCGGTCAGCAGGACGCCGGCGCCGGCCACGCCGGTCGGGTGGAACTGCCAGAACTCCATGTCTTCCAGCGGGATGCCGGCACGTGCGGCCATGCCCAGGCCATCGCCGGTGTTGATGAAGGCGTTGGTGGATGCGGCAAAAATGCGGCCGGCGCCGCCGGTGGCCAGCAAGGTGGTCTTGGCTTCAAAAATGTGGACGTCGCCGGTTTCCATTTCAATGGCGGTCACGCCGACCACATCGCCGGCTTCGTCGCGGATCAGGTCCAGCGCCATCCATTCGACGAAGAAGCTGGTTTTTTCCTTGACGTTTTGCTGGTACAGCGTGTGCAGCATGGCGTGGCCGGTCCGGTCCGCCGCAGCGCAGGCACGTTGCACCGGCTTTTCACCGTAGTTGGCGGTGTGGCCGCCGAAAGGGCGCTGGTAAATCGTGCCGTCGGGGTTGCGGTCAAACGGCATGCCCATGTGCTCCAGGTCATACACGACCTTGGGCGCTTCGCGGCACATGAACTCGATGGCGTCCTGGTCGCCGAGCCAGTCGGAGCCCTTGACGGTGTCATAGATGTGATAGTGCCAGTTGTCCTCGGACATATTGCCGAGCGAGGCGCCGATGCCGCCCTGAGCCGCCACGGTGTGCGAGCGGGTCGGAAACACCTTGGAGAGCACGGCGACGTTCAGGCCGGCGCGCGCCAGTTGCAGCGAGGCGCGCATGCCGGAGCCGCCGGCGCCGACGATCACCACGTCAAATTTTCGTTTGGGGAGCTGGGAAGTAGCGGTCATGATGGTTATGCAGTCTCGGTGATCGGGTGCAGCCGGAATGGGCTTGAAGACGGGGGGTTACAGGCGCCACAGCACCTGGATGCCCCAGCCGGCACAGGCCAGCAGCCAGACGATGGTGAAAACTTCCAGCGACAGGCGCAGCCAGACCGGCTTGATGTAGTCCATCCAGATGTCGCGCATGCCCACCCACACGTGGTAAAGCAGGGCGAGGATGACGGAGAAAGTCAGCACCTTCATCCATTGGGCCGAGAAAATGCCGGCCCATTTGTCGTAGCCGATGGGTCCCTTGCTGAAGATGACCTGCGCCAGCAGCAGGAAGGTAAACAGCGCCATCAGGGCGGCGGTGATGCGCTGGCTGAGCCAGTCGCGCAGGCCGTAATGGGCACCGACAACGAGGCGCTTGGAGCCGTAATTCACAGACATGTCTTTGCTCCTTGTTCTCAATACAGGCCGAACAGCTTGGCGCCCAGCACCAGCGTCAGCAGGATGCTCAGGGCCAGGGTGACGAGGGCGGTGCTTTTGCCAAACTCGTTGCTCAGGGTGTGGGTGACGTCCATGTAGAGATGGCGCAGGCCGGCGATGAAGTGGTGCAAATACGCCCAGATCAGCGCCAGGGCGACCAGCTTCCAGATGAAGCCCGGCAGGCCCAGCATGCCGACGTTGAAGACCGCCTTGAACTTCTCGAAAGAGATTTCGGAAGAGACCGAGGTGTCGAACATCCAGATGATGAAGGGCATCAGCACAAACATGATGGCACCGCTGACGCGGTGCAGGATGGACACCCAGGCCGCCGGCGTCATGCGGTAGGTGGTCAGGTCCGTGAAGGCGTTGATGTTGCGGAACTCAGGCCGCTTGGGACGCTGTTTGGATGCCAGCTCTGTCATTGTTTGGCTTTCGTGGGAGGTCTGGTAACGATCTGGTAACCACTTGGTAACTGCGTTGCAATTACAAGTAAAAACATGCGGATTCTATTGCAACGCAGCATCGATCCCGGCGGCTGCACCGGATGCCCGGAACATTTTGTCGGAAAAAACCGGCTTTCACTGTTCAATATGGGCTGTTGCGGTGCAATGAAGTACGAAGCTGACACGATGTTTACAGCTGGTTCAGGTCGGCCAGCATTTGCGCAGCCTGGGCCTTGACGGCAAGCCTGTCCTCGGGACTCATGCGTTGCAGGTTTTTGACCATCAGCGCGGTGCGCGGGTTGCTGGCAAAGGCCGGTTCATGGCAGTCCAGAAAATTCCAGTACAAGGTGGTCATGGGGCAAGCCCGCGGCCCGGACCGTGTTTCCGGCTCGTAACTGCAGCCGCTGCAATAGTTGCTCATGCGTTTGATATAGGCGCCACTGGCCACATAAGGCTTGGAGGTGAAGCGCCCGCCGTTGGCAAACAGCGCCATGCCTGCGGTGTTGGGCAATTCCACCCATTCGACGGCATCCACATACACCGCGAGGTACCAGTCGCACAGTTGCTGCGGCTGGATCTGGGCGGTGATGCCGAACATGCCGGTGACCATCAGCCGCTGGATGTGGTGCGAGTAGCCGTTGCTCAGTGTCTGGCTGATGCACTGGCGCATGCAGTTCATACGTGTTTCGCCGGTCCAGTACCAGGCGGGCAAGGGCTGGTGATGATTGAAGTGGTTGTCTGTCTTGAGGCCTGGCATGTCCAGGAAATACACGCCCCGCATGAATTCCCGCCAACCCAGCACCTGGCGGATGAAGCCCTCGACGCTGGCCAGGTCCAGGCCGCGCTCGCGCCAGGCGCGTTCGGCCGCATGGATCACCTCCAGCGGATGCAGCAGCTTGAGGTTCAGTGAGCTGGACAGCAGCGCATGCCAGCCGAAGTCGAGATGGGTCCACATCGCGTCCTGGTGGGTACCGAAGTTCGGCAGGCGGTGTTCCATAAAATCGTCCAGCGCCGCCAGCGCTTGCGCGCGGGTGACCGGCCAGTTGAAGCGATGCAAATCGCCGGGATGGCCGGCAAACTGCCGCTCCACCAGCGCGATCACCTCGCGGGTGATGTCGTCCTGCGCAAACATCGGGAGCCGGGGCACGTTTTGTGGCCCGGCGCGGCCAAAACCCTTGCGGTTCTCGGCGTCGTAGTTCCACTGGCCGCCTTCGGGCTGGCCGTTCTTCATCAGCACCTTGTACTGCCGGCGCATGGTTCGGTAGAAAAATTCCATGCGCAGGCTGGGGGACTGCCCGGCCCAATGGCGAAAACGCGCGGCGCTGCAGAGAAAATGCCGGTCCTCGCGCCATTCGATCTGCCGGACCGGGGAGCCGGGCTGGCTTTCCAGGGTTTCAAGCGCCGCATCGAGGCTCCGGCGCACCCGCAGGTCACCCGGTTCCACGCCAATGACTTTCTGGGGACGATACTGCGCAATGGCTGCGCGCAGACCGTCGGCCAGCGTGGCGTCCCCCTCGGCTCCCAGTGCCCGGTAACCAAGCGGCCAGCCGCGTTGTGCCAGGGCCTGCGCGAAATGGCGCATGGCTGCAAGAAACAGCACGGTGCGGGCCTTGTGCGACCAGACGTGGGTGGATTCCTCGTGGGCTTCGATCATCACCACCACGTCCCGTTCAGGATCGAAGCCCTCAAAGGCGGCAGAAGCTTCATCGAGCTGGTCGCCGAGGATCAACACGATGTGACGGCATGGTCTGGACTGCATACCCGTCATTCTAATTTTTGACCGATGAGTATTGCAGCTGGCCGTTCTTGGCCGCGTCCCGCATGCGGTCTTCAGCGTGGCTGTGGCGGCGCCGGTTTCGCGGCGTTGTATGTGCCGGAGCGGCATGCCTCCGAGCAATATTTGACGGCCTCCCAGGTTTTTGCCCAGCGCTTGCGCCACACCATGTCGCGCCCACAGGCGGCGCAGGGTTTGCAGGGCAGGCTGGCCTTGTTGCCCTTGAAGCTCGCCACGGACGTCCCTCAGCTCAGCGTGTTGTGGTAGTGGTGCGTGTCGGTGCGGTAGTAGCCGCGGCGCAGTTCCATGGGCACGTCGTTGTAGGTGTAGGCAATCCGCTCGACACTCAGCAGGGGTGTGCCTTGCTCTACTTTCAGGAGCAGTTCACGACCGTCCGACGCGGGCTCGGCACGTATTTTCTCGTCAGCGCGAACCATGCGCACGTTGAATTCGGTTTCAAACAGTGCGTACATCGGCCCGTGGTGGTCGGCCAGGCGTTCAGCCGTCAGGCCCTTGAAGGGGGCGGCGGGCAGCCAGATGTCTTCGAGGATGGTCGGGGTGCCGGCAAAGCTCAGCACGCGCCGCGCATGCAGCACGGCGTCGCCGGTGCGCAGCGCCAGGGTGCGCGCGATCTCGGCGCTGGCACGCACGCGCCGGCAATCGATGATGTCGCGCTGGGCCGGGCCTTCACTGCCCGGCGTGCCGCTGTCGGGCACCAGCTTGAGAAAGCGGAACTGCACATGCTGCTCCGCATGGGTCGCGACAAACGTGCCCTTGCCCTGGCGGCGCACCACCAGGTTGTCGGCCGCCAGTTCATCAATCGCCTTGCGCACGGTGCCCTGGCTCACGCGGTAACGCGCGGCCAGATCCATCTCCGAGGGAATGGCTTCGCCGGGCTTCCATTCGCCGGATTGCAGGCTCTGCAAAATCAGACCCTTGATCTGCTGGTACAGCGGACTGAAGGCCGGGGTGGCAACTGCAAAATCGTCAGCGGGCAAAGAGGGGAGGGCGGCCATGGGTGTAGGTGGGTGGGCAGGTGTAATCATATCTTATATAAGACATAAGACAAATTGACGCCAGCGGGTTTTCCAGCGTAAAATCTTTGGCTGAGCCGACGCAACGCCGGTCCCTTTGTGACGTAATTCACAGGCAGTTCACATGCTGTTCCGGGGCTTTCAGCGGCGCAACAGACCTCACCGATCTCATCCAACGATTCACAACCTTCCTGGAGTTCCCACCATGAGCAAAAAACCCGTCCGCGTTGCCGTTACAGGGGCCGCCGGCCAGATTGGCTATGCGCTGCTGTTTCGTATTGCCTCCGGCGAAATGCTGGGCAAGGATCAGCCCGTGATCCTGCAACTGCTGGAAGTCCCGGTCGAGGGCCCGCAAAAGGCGCGCAAGGGCGTGATGATGGAACTCGACGACTGCGCCTTCCCGCTGCTGGTGGGCATGCAGGCGTATGACGATCCGATGAAGGCCTTCAAGGATGCCGACTACGCCCTGCTCGTCGGTTCGCGTCCGCGCGGCCCCGGCATGGAGCGGGCCGATCTGCTGGCCGTCAACGGCGCCATCTTTACCGCCCAGGGCAAGGCGCTCAACGCCGTCGCCAGCCGCAACGTCAAGGTGCTGGTGGTCGGCAACCCCGCCAATACCAATGCCTACATCGCGATGAAAAGCGCACCGGACCTGCCACGCAAGAACTTCACCGCGATGCTGCGCCTGGACCACAACCGCGCCGCCAGCCAGCTCGCCGCCAAGACCGGCAAGGCGGTGGCCGACATCGAAAAACTCACCGTGTGGGGCAACCATTCGCCCACGATGTATGCCGACTACCGCTTCGCCACCATCAATGGCGAAAGCGTGGCCAAGATGATCAACGACCAGGAATGGAACGCCAACACCTTCCTGCCGACCGTCGGCAAGCGCGGTGCGGCCATCATCGAAGCGCGTGGTTCCTCCTCGGCGGCTTCGGCTGCCAACGCGGCCATCGACCACATGCGCGACTGGGCCCTGGGCACCAACGGTAAGTGGGTCACCATGGGCATCCCGTCGGATGGCCAGTACGGCATCCCCAAGGACATCATGTTCGGTTTCCCCGTCACCTGCGAAAACGGCGAATACAAACTGGTCGAAGGCCTGGAGATCGACGCTTTCAGCCAGGAACGCATCAACAAGACCCTGGATGAGCTCAAAGGCGAGCAGGACGGCGTCAAGCACCTCCTGTAATGGCCTACTGCGCGACTCGGGGGCGTTGTTGCAGGACCCGTCAGGCAATCCTCATGCACCTTAAGTGCACTCCGGTTGCCTGCCACCCGCGCCTAGCCCGCGAGCCGCTCGCTACGGCCCGAGAAATCGCATTTCTTCAATGACCCATCCTCGCGACATCCTCCTTGGCGCCCAGGCGGCCGCCGGTTTTTTGCCGGTCTGTGACCATTACAGCGGTGTCGAGGCCCGGATGCGCAAAAGCCTGCAACTGCAGGCCGAGATGACCGACGAGTTCGGCACCTGCGTGTTCGACGTGACCCTGGACTGCGAGGATGGCGCGCCGGTGGGCGGCGAGGCCGACCACGCCGACCTGGTGGTGGCGCTGGCTTTGCAGGCTGCCGATGCGGCACGCGTGGCTGTTCGGGTGCACCCTGAAGACCACCCGGCCTTTGAGGCCGACATCGCCACCATCGCCGGCCAGGCCGGCCAGCGGCTGTGCCACCTGATGGTGCCCAAAGTGGAGTCGGTGCAGCAGGTCGAGCGCATTGCCGCCGCGCTGGATGCGGCGGGTGCGCCAGCCTTGCCGCTGCAGGTCTTGCTGGAGTCGCCTGCCGCCGTGCATCGCGCTTTCGAGATTGCCGCGCATCCGCGTGTGCAGTCGCTCAGTTTCGGCCTGATGGATTTTGTCTCCAGCCATGGGGGCGCCATTCCGGCCCACGGCATGAGCAGCCAGGGCCAGTTTACGCATCCGCTGGTGCTGCGCGCCAAGCTGGACATCGCTTCGGCGTGCCATGCCTGGGGCAAGGTTCCCTCGCACTGTGTGGTCACCGAGTTCAGCGACACGGCGGCGATGAAGGCTGCGGCGGCGAAGGCCGCGAGCGAGCTGGGCTACACGCGCATGTGGAGCATCCATCCGGCGCAGATCCGGCCCATTCTGGAGGCCTTTGCCCCGGATGAGCGCGAGATCGAGGATGCTACAAAAATAATAGCTGCTGCCGCCCGCGCTGATTGGGCGCCCATCAGTTTTGAAGGCCGATTGCATGATCGCGCCAGCTACCGCTACTTCTGGCAGGTGCTGGCGCGTGCGCACCAGACCGGCCGTGTGTTGCCGTCAGAGGCGCAGGCTTATTTCGCGGCCGCGTCGCATTGATGGATGAATTTGATCTGTCCGGTCCATTGTTTCCAAGGAACTCCATGAAAATTGTCCTCACCGCTGCCCTCATGCTGCTTGCCCCCGCTCTGGCTTTGGCCCAGACGGCGCCGGCGCCCAAACCCGCCGCCAAGGCTGCAGCCAAACCTGCTGCCAAGCCGGCAGGCGCCAAAAAGCCGGTGCCTGCCCGCCGTGCAGCTCTCAAGGCGGTCGAGGAAGTCACGCCCATCGATGACGATCCCAACATCAAGCTGACCGAGCAGGACCTGGAGATTGCCAAACGTGTGTATGTCGGCGACATCCCCTGTGAACTTGGCGCGTCTGTGACCATCACGCCCAGCAACAAGCGTCCTGGCTTGTTCCTGGTGCACACCGGAAAAATGCGCTTTCTCATGCACCCGGTGGAAAGCCGCACCGGCGCCATCCGCCTTGAAGATGCGCGCGCCGGCGCCATGTGGCTGCAACTGGGCAACAAGTCCATGCTGATGAGCCAGAAGCTGGGACAACGCCTGGCCGACGAATGCATGAGCCCCGCCCAGGTCACCTTTGCCGAAGACCTCAAGCGCAATCCGCGCCCCAGCATTCTGGATGCCTTGCCGCCTGCCGCCGCCGGCGCTGGCACGGCTTCTGCTCCGCCTGCCGCGGCAGCATCCGCGCCGCGCTGAGCCGCGCGGCCCACAGACCCCATTTTTGAGTACAGGAGAAAAAGAGCCATGATGTCCGAGTTCATTTCCAAATACCGTGCCCACGTTGCCGAACGCGCTGCGCTGGGCATTCCGCCGCTGCCACTGACGGCCCAGCAAACCGGCGAGGTGATCGAGCTGCTGAAAAACCCGCCCGCCGGCGAAGAAGGTTTTCTGGTCGAGCTGATCACGCACCGCGTGCCGGCCGGCGTGGATGCCGCCGCCAAGGTCAAGGCCAGCTACCTGGCTGCCGTGGCGCACGGCACCGAAAAATGCGCGCTGATCTCGCGCGAAAAAGCCACACAACTGCTGGGCACCATGCTGGGCGGCTACAACATCAGCCCGATGATCGAGCTGCTCGACGACGCCGAAGAAAGTGTCGCCACGCAGGCTGCCAGCGGCCTGAAGAACACCTTGCTGATGTTCGACCAGTTCCATGACGTTCAGGAAAAGGCCGGCAAGGGCAACAAATACGCCAAGGCCGTGCTGCAAAGCTGGGCCGATGCCGAGTGGTTCACCAGCCGTCCGGAAGTGCCTGAGTCCATCAAGCTGACCGTGTTCAAGGTGGCCGGCGAGATCAACACCGATGACCTCTCGCCCGCGCCTGACGCCTGGAGCCGCCCCGACATTCCGCTGCACGCGCTGGCCATGCACAAGAACGCCCGCCCCGGCGTGACGCCGGAAGAAGACGGCAAACGCGGCCCGGTGAAGTTCATCGAGGAGCTCAGGGCCAAAGGCAACCTGGTGGCCTATGTGGGCGACGTGGTGGGCACCGGTTCTTCCCGCAAGTCGGCCACCAACTCGGTGCTGTGGTTCACCGGCGAAGACATTCCCTATGTGCCCAACAAGCGTTTCGGCGGTGTCTGCCTGGGCGGCAAGATTGCGCCGATTTTCTACAACACCATGGAAGACTCGGGCGCGCTGCCGATCGAACTTGATGTGAGCCAGATGGCCATGGGTGACGAAATCGAGCTGCGCCCCTACGAAGGCAAGGCGCTGAAAGACGGCAAGGTGATTGCCGAGTTCAAGCTCAAGAGCGAGGTGTTGTTTGACGAAGTGCGTGCCGGCGGCCGCATTCCGCTGATCGTCGGCCGCGGCCTGACGGCCAAG
>CBFGNA010000029.1:0-11860 GCA_965650045.1 uncultured Polaromonas sp. | reverse complement strand
CGAATACCCGCGGCCCCAAGGGCGCCCACCACGTTGCGGCCGGCAGTTGCGGCAATTGTCTTTGTCATCTTCGTTTACTCGTTAAGAATGGATGGGAAATGCGCACGCGCGGCGTTCAAGCCTGGGGCTTGGCCAGCAGCCGAACCTGCCATTGGCCGGCCAGGTTGACCAGCTCGCGGTCGCAATCGAATTCGTCGACTTCATGTTCATGGCCGGGCAGCACGCAAGCCACCGTCTCGCCGCCGGCACGCAATTTGGCAATGGCCGCGCGCAAGCCGGCATCCTCGCCCCAGGGCGCACGAATTGCCGGGCGCAAGGGCTTGGGCCGCAGCACGCTGACCAGTTCCTTCAGGTCCAGGCTGAAGCCAGCTGCCGGACGGTTGCGCCCGAACACCGCGCCGACCTCGTCGTAACGCCCGCCACGCACCAGCTCCGCGCCCTGCCCGTCATCGCGCTGGCCATGGCCGTAAATGGCAAACCGGGTGCCGCTGTAATAGGCGTAACCACGCAGGTCCGCCAGGTCAAACGAGATGCTGACCGGGCCGGCCAGGGCCTGCACCTGAGTGGCCAGCCAGCGCAGATTTTCCAGGGCCTTGAGCGCCTCCGGCACCGCCTTGAAAACCTTGCTGGCCTCGGTAAGCACCTGGTCATCGCCATAAAGCTGTAACAGCGCCAACAGGCCCTCGCGCGCCGCGGCGGGCAACTCGCCATTGAGACTGGCGGCCAGGCTGGCAAGCTCGCTGGCGTCCTTGGCCGCCAAGGCCGCATGAATGCGCGCCAGCATGGCGGGGCTGACCCGGGCGCCGGCCAGCAAGCTGCTGACGATGCGCACATCGGCCATGTCCACCGACAACTGCGTTACGCCTGCGGCCTTCAGGCCTTCGAGCGCCAGCAACTGGGCCTCCAGGTCGGCCTCCAGGCCGGCGTGACCGTAAATTTCAGCACCGAACTGCAGCGGTTCGCGGGTGGCGTGCGGGCGGTCAGCGCGGGTATGCAGCACCGGGCCGCAGTAACACAGGCGGGCCACGCCCTGGCGGTTCAGCAAATGGGCGTCGATGCGGGCGACCTGTGGCGTGGTGTCGGCGCGCAGGCCCAGGGTGCGGCCGGACAACTGGTCCACCAGCTTGAAGGTCTGCAGGTCCAGTGCTTCACCGGTACCGGTGAGCAGGGATTCCAGGTGTTCGAGCAGTGGCGGCTGCACCAGCTCGTAACCGTAGCTGCGGGCGGTGTCGAGGAACAACCGGCGCAGTTCCTCGATGTGGCGCGCCTCGGAGGGCAAGACATCGGCAATTTGATCCGGCAATTGCCATGATGACGACCAGGCGGGCATGTATTTATCGTGCGCTGTTAAAAACAGGATTTTACCGGGCTTGACGCGGGTTTTCGTCCGACCGTCTGCCGGATCCGCCTTGCGAAGGCAAATAGCTGGAAGGTGAAAGGTGGTCGCTAGAGCAGAAACGCCAGCCAGAGCAGGCCGGCAAGGACACTGCACAGGCCGAAAAACCGGATCTGGCCGTCGCTCATGGCGAGGAGTTGCTCAAACACCCGGCGCCAACTGCCCGGCGACAGAAAGGGCAGCAAGCCTTCGAGGACGAGCAGGCAGGCCAGCGCCAGCCAGAGCGTGCTGCTGTCCAGAAAATTTACTTCTTGGGTGCGGAACCAGCGCCGGAACCGCGCATGGCCTTGAAGAACTCGGACGATGGATCAACCACCATCACGTCGCTCTTCTTCGCGAAGCTGGCCTTGTAAGCGTCCAGGCTGCGGTAGAACTGGGCAAACTGCGGATCCCGCCCAAAAGCGTCGTTGTAGACGGAAGCGGCCTGGGCATCGCCCTCGCCCTTGATCTTCTGGGCATCGCGGTAGGCGTTGGCAATCGTGACCTCGCGCTGGCGGTCCGCATCGGCGCGAATTTTTTCGCCTTCGGCCGCGCCGGTGGAGCGCAGCTCATTGGCCACGCGTTTGCGCTCGGCTTCCATCCGCCGGTACACCGACTCGGTGATGGCTTCGACGTAGTCCACACGCGTGATGCGAACGTCAACCACATCCACCCCCCAGGGCTTGGCGCCACGCACCGCCTGCAGGACTTCGGCCTTGACGTCGGCCATCAGTGCTTCCCGCTTGAGCGACAACAAATCCTTGACCGTGCGTTTGTTGATTTCTTCCTGAAAGGCATTGCGCACCACGCGGTTGAGCTGGTTGGCCCCTGCCCGCTCGTCCAGCCCGACATTGCGGATGTATTCCGATGGGTCGGTAATGCGCCAGCGCACATACCAGTCGATCACCACGCGCTGCTTCTCGGCGGTCAGCATCGGCTCGGCATCGGTACTGTCCAGCGTGAGCAGGCGCTTGTCGATGTACGAGACATTCTGGAAAGGCGGCGGCAGCTTGAAGTTCAGGCCGGGCTCGGTGATGACTTCCTTGATCTGCCCGAGCGCGTAAATCACGCCGAACTGGCGCTGATCAACAACAAACAGCATGGAACTGGCCAGTGCAAGCAGCACCAGCAGGGATGAGGCGATAAATCCAACTCTGTTCACGATCTTGTCCTCTTAACGGGTTTCGCGGTCACGGGTGCGCGATGTGTCGCGCATGCGCGGGTCGGTGCTGGTCAGCGGCGCACCAGACGTTGCAGGCGCACTGCCCGAAGCACCTGGCAGCTGTGTCGATTCCGTTACGGCCGCTGTGCCATTACCCGATTGCTGCATGATCTTGTCGAGCGGCAGGTACAACAAGTTGGAACCCTGTTTGGATTCGACCAGCACCTTGGTCACATTTGTATAGACCTGCTGCATGGCGTCCAGGTACATGCGGTCACGGGTGACCTGCGGGGCCTTCTGGTATTCGGCCAGCACCGAGCGGAAGCGCTGCGCGTCACCTTGGGCCTGCGCCACAATGCGCGCCTTGTAGGCCTCGGACTCTTCTTTCAGGCGGGAGGCGGAACCGACGGCACGGGGGATCACGTCATTGGCGTAAGCCTGGGCTTCGTTCTTGGCGCGCTCGCGCTCCTGGCCGGCCTTGAGCACATCGTCGAAAGAGGCTTGCACCTGCTCGGGAGGACGCACGCCGCTTTGCTGCAGGTTGATACCGACGATTTCGACGCCCACCTTGTAGCGGTCCAGAATGGTCTGCATCAGCGTGCGCACACGCGGGCCGATCTGATCGCGCTCCTCGGCCAGCGCCGAATCCATCTTCATCTTGCCGACCACTTCGCGCACGGCGGTTTCGGCGGCCTGCACCACGGCACCGGCCGGGTCCTTGCTCTCGAACAGGTAGGCGCGGGCGTCGTTGAGACGGTACTGAACCGCAAACTTGATTTCAACGATGTTTTCGTCTTCGGTCAGCATCGCCGACTCGCGCAGGCCGGTGGCCTTGATGATGTTGTCACGCCCGACATCCACCGAGCGGATCTGCGTGACCACCACCATCTCATGGCGCTGGATGGGATAAGGCAGGCGCCAGTTGAAGCCGGCGCCGACGGTGGATTTGTACTTGCCGAACTGGGTGATCACCGCCTGCTGGCCCTCTTGCACGATAAAAAAGCCTGTGCCCAGCCAGATCAGCACGGCCACGGCGGCAATCAGTCCGACGCCAATACCCGCACTTTTCATGTCGGGCTGGAAGTTGCCCGGACCGCCATTGCCGCCCCCCATGCCCCCGTTGCCGCGCACACGCTGGCCAGGTTTCTTGCTGCCGCCAAACAGGCCGCCCAGTTTGCGGTTGAAGTCACGCCACAGTTCATCCAGATCAGGCGGTCCCTGGTTGGGCCCCTGGCCCTGAGGCTGCGGGCGGTTGGGTGCCTGCGGCCTGGGTGGTGGCGGTTCATCACGGCCGGCTTCAGGCTTGCTCTCGTCCGGAGGCGTGTTGTTGTCCTCGTCGCGGCCCCAGCGGGGGTCGTTCAGATTGAACATGCCGCGGGCGCGTTGCCCAAGTCGGGCCGGCAGTGTCGTCAGCGTCTGTAGCACAGGGTTCAGGTTCATGGAATCAGGCTCATTTTTTCGTTACTCCGACATTGTGCCCAATCAGGCGACAGCCTCACTGAATTGCGGGGTATCTTCCGGCGGTGGCAAGGCCGCATGCCGGGCCAGCAACTCGCGCAGCAAGGGCAGGCCTTCCCCGCTCTGTGCACTGACAAACACCCGCTCGACACGTTTGCCAGTGTCGGAAAACGCGTCCTTGACCTCAAAGCTGTCACTTAGTTGCAGCGGCCAGCGCGACTTTTCAAGGGCATCGAGCTTGTTGAACACCAGAATCTGCGGCACGTCGGCCGCACCGATTTCCGCCAGCACGCGCTGGACCTGCTCGATTTGTTCCAGATGGTCCAGATTGGCGCCATCGACCACATGGATCAGCAAGTCGGCGTCGGCCGCCTCCTGCAGCGTTGCAGCAAAAGCGTCAATCAGCCCATGCGGCAGATCGCGGATAAAGCCGACCGTGTCAGAAAGTGAGACCGAGCGGGCGGCGTCGCCCAGATACAGCTGGCGCGTGGTGGTATCCAGCGTGGCAAACAGCTGGTCGGCGGCATAGGCACGTGCCTTGACCAGCGCATTGAACAGCGTGGACTTCCCGGCATTGGTATAACCCACCAGGGACACCGCAAAGGCATTGCGCCGTTCGCGCTGGCGCCGCTGAGTCTGCCGCTGCTTCTTGACCTTGGCCAGCCGTTCCTTGGTGCGCTTGATGGCCTCGCCGATCATGCGCTTGTCGAGCTCGATCTGTTTCTCACCGGGGCCGCCGCGCACGCCGGCGCCACCGGTTTGGCGTTCCAGGTGGGACCAGCGCCGGACCAGGCGCGTGGACAGGTATTGCAGGCGCGCCAGTTCCACCTGCAACTTGCCTTCATGGCTGCGCGCACGCTGGCCGAAGATCTCCAAAATCAGCAATGTACGGTCGTTGACCGGCAACTCCAGCACCCGCTCCAGGTTGCGCTGCTGGGCGGGGCTCAGAGGCTGGTCAAACAGGATCTCGCCGGCACCCGTTTCCAGGGCCAGCATCCTGATTTCATCGGCCTTGCCGCTGCCAATGAACAGCGCGGCGTCCGGCGCGCGGCGTTTGCACACCACGCGCGCAACGGGCTGTAGCCCGGCAGTCTGGGCCAACAGGCCCAGCTCGACCAGGCCGGCGTCAAAATGGGGCTCGCCGAGATCAACCCCGACCAGGATGGCCAGGGGCGGCGAAGGCAGGGGTGTATCCAGAGGCCTCAGCTGGCTGGGCTTTCTGGAGTTTCAGCCGCAGCGAAATTGACCGCACGGCCGGGAACAATGGTCGATATCGCATGCTTGTAAACCATCTGGGTCACGGTATTGCGCAGCAGCACGACATATTGATCGAAAGACTCGATCTGGCCCTGAAGTTTGATGCCGTTGACGAGGTAAATCGACACCGGCACATGTTCACGGCGCAAAGTGTTGAGGAAAGGGTCCTGCAACAGCTGACCTTTGTTATTGCTCACGATATTTTCCGTGTTCAAGAGTTGATAGGACTTCACCTTACCACACGCCATCCGCCGTGAATGCAGGTCTAAGCGGAATCTTTGTCGGCGAAAGGGTTGCTGGACGACTTCATCTGGATGCGCAGCGGCGTGCCGACCAGGTCGAACTCCTTGCGGAAACGCCCTTCCAGAAAACGCTTGTAGGCATCCGTGACGTGTTCCAGCGAGTTCCCGTGGACGATGATGATGGGTGGATTCATGCCACCCTGGTGCGCATACCGCAGCTTGGGGCGAAACATGCCCGCGCGCTGCGGACTCTGGAACTGCACCGCTTCGAGCAAAAGCCGGGTCAGCACCGGCGTGGACATCTTGCGGGTGGCGGAGGCATGGGCCTGGACGATGGACTTCCAGACCGGGCCCAGCCCCTGGCGCTTGATCGCCGAAATGTTGTGGATGGACGCAAATTTCAGGAAGGACAGGCGCGTTTCGACGGAGCGCTCCAGGATCTCGCGCTGATAGCTGTCAACGGCGTCCCATTTATTGACGGCCAGCACCACCGCGCGGCCGCTTTCCAGGATGTAACCGGCGATGTGGGCGTCCTGGTCGGTCACGCCCTGAGTGGCGTCCAGCAGCAGCAGCACCACATTGGCGCTTTCGATGGCCTGCAGGGTCTTGACCACCGAAAACTTCTCGATGGCCTCAAACACCTTGCCCTTGCGGCGCAGGCCGGCGGTATCGATCAGCTCGAAGCGCTGGCCGGCTTTCTCGAAGGGCACCGAGATCGCGTCACGGGTCGTGCCAGGCTGGTCAAAGGCCACCAGCCGCTCTTCGCCCAGCCAGGTGTTGATCAGGGTCGATTTGCCCACATTGGGCCTGCCGGCAACCGCCAGCTTGATGACCGAAGGATCTCCCGGCTCCCCCTCCTCGTCCGGGTCCGGCAGGTTGAGCGGCGCGAGGGCCATTTCCACCAGCGTTCGCATGCCCTGGCCATGGGAGGCGGACACGGCGAGGACCTCGCCCAGACCCAGCTCAAAAAACTCGGACAGTTGCACCCCTTCGGTCATGCCTTCGGCCTTGTTGGCCGTCAGCACCGTCGGTTTGCCCAGTTTGCGCAGGTAGCGGGCGATTTCATGGTCCTGGGCGTTGACGCCGGCGCGGGCATCCACCACAAACACCACCACATCGGCTTCCGCCACCGCCTGGCGGGTCTGCTTGGCCATTTCCTTGTAAATGCCGTCGATGGCCTTGGGCTCGAAGCCGCCGGTGTCGATGACGATGAATTCCTGTGCCCCGAGCCGGCCGTTGCCGTAATGCCGGTCCCGCGTCAGACCGGCGTAGTCGGCCACGATCGCATCACGCGACTTGGTCAGCCGGTTAAAAATCGTCGATTTGCCCACATTGGGGCGACCGACCAGAGCGATAACAGGTTTCACACGCAGGCATTCAAGAGAGGCAGGCAATTTTCCGCCGGACCGCCCCAAGGGAAACGAGACCCCTCGGGGGGCAGCGAAGTACACATGATGACGAGCGTGGCGGCCAAGATTTACTCGGGAGCGAAGCCGTACACAGCGCCTGAGCGCGTCACGGCGATCAGGGTGTTGGCCGCCAGCACCGGCGAGGCTGCGACGGGCGAGCCGTCGGTACTCAGGCGGTTCATCAACGAGCCATCGGTGCGCGACAGCAGGTGCACAAACCCTGCCGAGTCGCCGATGGCAATGGAGCGCCCCACCACCAAGGGGGATGTCAGGTTGCGGTAACGCAGGCGGTCGGTGTTCCAGGCGCTTTCACCATCGGCGCGGCGCCAGGCCAGCACCTTGCCATCCGCCTCGGTGCCGAACACCAGGCTATCGTCGCCATCCAGGCCCTGTGCACCATTGGCAGGCTTGCTCCACAGCAGGGTGCCGCGGGCCGCATCCACACAGCCGACGCTGGCCTGAAAAGCACGGGCACAGACCGTGTTGCCGTTGCGGCTCACGGTGCCGACGAGGTCGACCAGGCGCTCCACATCATTGATACCGCGCGGCGACGCAATGGGGGCTTCCCAGCGGATGCTGCCATTGAGCGGGTTCAGCCCGGTCAGCCGCCCGGCCAGGCCCACGACCAGGGTGTCACCCACAGCCAGCATCACGCCGGACTGGCGCAACACCAGAGGTTCGCTGGGCCGCTGCTGGGTCCAGATCTTGCGGCCGCTCTGGCCGTCAAAGGCGTTGACCGACCGGTCCGCCGCGAGCACAAACACCCGCCCACCCGCCACAAAGGGCGAACTGAAGGCTTGCGCCGCCAGCTTCTGGCGCCAGATCTCGCGGCCACCGGCCAGCGCCACCACCTCGTTGGCACGTGTGACCACTGCCGCGAGCTTGCCGTCGCTGCCGACACCCGCGGCAATCGGTGTGCCGATGTTGGTGCGCCAGAGGTCCCGGCCGGTGCGCGCATCCAGCGAGGCCACGGTGCCATCGGTGCTCGCCACCACCACCGCGTCACCCGCCACATCGACTTCCAGCGGGAAACTCACCTCGCCAATGCGGGCGGTCCAGGCTTGCCGAACCGGCACCAATGCGACCACCGGCTGCAGTTCGGCCGGTTGAGGCTTCTTCACAGAGCTGCCGAAAAAGCCGCTGAACATTGAGCAACCGGACAACATTGCTACTAAAACAATAGCTGCCGGCGCTTTACCGACGTGGGCCAGAGGCCTAAAAGACTTGAGAATCACGGCTTCACCTCCGGAGCGGACGCGGGAGAAACTGCAGCATTTGCAGCAGGAACGGACATGGCGGCAGACGGATTGACGCCGAGCGCATTGAGCTTGACCTCGACCAGGCGCCGGTATTCGGTGCGCTCGTCCATGCCTTTGTAGGCTTTTTCGTATTCAGACCGGGCCTCGGCTTTTTTGCCCTGCGCAGCAAACACATCCCCGCGCCGGTCGGCCACCAATGCGGCAAATTCCGTGGGGAAAGTGCCTGAAAGCTGCTGGAGTGCCTCGTCATACGCCTTCGCTTCAAGCAGCACGCCCGCCAGACGCAGTTTGGCAATCGCCTGGTAGCCGGCATCAGAGCTTTTACCGGCCACCCAGGTCAATGCGGCCTTGGCGCCGTCCACGTTGCCCTTGTCGTAGTAGGTCTTCGCGGCGAGCAATCCGGCCTGTTGCGCAAAGGCCGTCCCGCCAAACTTGTCCTTCATGTCTCCCAGCGCCCGGTCCAGCCGGCTGGTATCGCCCGACGCAGCCGCACGCTCCACCTCGTCGTACATGACGGCGGCCTGCGCCTGCTGCTTGCGCTCCCAGTACTGGTAGCCATTCCACGCCGCAAAGCTGCCCAAAATGGCAATCAGCGCCCACGTGATGAAGTTGCCGTACTGCTTCCAGAAGTGCTTGAGCTCGTCAAGCTGCTCCTGTTCTTCCAAATCGAGATGTTTTGCCATAAAGCGCTTCTTGTTCTGTCCGGTGATGTGTGTTGATGCCTCAACAAGGAGTGTCGATTGTAGGCGGCGTGTCAGCGGCCGCTGCGCAAGCCCGGGGCCCAGGCGGCGATGTCGTCCAGCGGCTGCAGCACCTGGGCCTGCGCGGCGTCGCTTGCGCCGGCCCGCAAGGCCTTGACGGCCACCTGCCCGGCAGCCAGTTCGGTGTCACCAAAAATCAGCGCAAAGCGCGCCCCGCTTCCATCCGCCTTTTTGAACTGGGACTTCATACTGCCCATGCCATCGGCTGTACCCGCATGCATCTGCACACTGACCCCGGCAGCGCGCAAGGCCTGCAGCGCGCGCGAAGCCACGGGCCAGGCCGCGGCATCGGGAATGATGGCGTAGGCATCCGGTGTGGGGCCCTCGATGGCCGCGCCCTGCTCCCGGACCAGCTCCAGCACCCGCTCGACGCCCAGCGCCCAGCCGACGGCCGGCGCCGCCTTGCCGCCCATTTGTTCGATGAGATAGTCGTAGCGGCCGCCCGCGCAAATCGTGCCCTGGGCACCCAGGCGGTCGGTCACGAACTCGAAGACCGTCAGGTTGTAGTAGTCGAGACCGCGCACCAGCCGGTGATTGAGGGTCCAGGGCACGGCATTGGCATCAAGGATGGCCTTCAGGCCCTCGAAGTGTGCGAGCGATTCGGCACCCAGAAAATCGAGCAGCCGCGGCGCGCTGTCCACCACGGCCTTCATGGCCGGATTTTTGGTGTCGAGAATGCGCAGCGGATTGCTGTGAAGCCGCCGGCGCGCCTCCTCGTCCAGCAGGTCTGCATGTTTTTCAAGATGGGCAATCAACTGCGCGCGGTGTGCTGCACGTTCGGCGGGCTGGCCCAGGCTGTTGATCTCCAGCCGCCAGTCGTTCAGGCCCAGTTCTTTCCAGAGCGCCGCAGCAAGGAGAATCAGTTCGGCATCGACATCCGGGCCGGCAAAGCCCAGCGCCTCGGCACCAATCTGGTGGAACTGCCGGTACCGGCCGCGCTGCGGCCGCTCGCGGCGAAACATCGGCCCCATGTAATACAGCCGTTTGCCGCCCTCGTACAACAGGTTGTGCTCGGTCACGGCGCGCACCACGCTGGCGGTGTTTTCCGGCCGCATGGTCAGATGATCGTGTTTGCCATCCTTGTCGGCGCGGTCGTCGAAAGAATACATTTCCTTTTCCACGATGTCGGTGACCTCACCGATGCCGCGTACAAACAGCTGGGTGTGCTCCAGGATGGGCGTGCGGATGTTGCGGTAGGCGTAGCGCCCCATCAGCGAGCGGACCTTGTCTTCCAGCCATTCCCAGCGCGCCGAGTCGGGCGGCAATATGTCGTTCATGCCTTTGACGGCAGTCAATTTTTCAGCCATGGAATCTTTTCAGGCGACCTGGGCGACGGAAGCCGTGCCAAAGCGCTTTTCAATGTAGGTTTCGACGAGCTGGTGAAACTCGGCAGCGATGTTGTCGCCGCGCAGGGTCAGGGCCTTCTCGCCGTCAATATAGACCGGCGCGGCGGGCGCCTCGCCGGTGCCCGGCAGGCTGATGCCGATGTCGGCATGTTTGCTTTCGCCCGGGCCGTTGACGATGCAGCCCATGACGGCCACTTTCATCTTCTCGACCCCGGGGTATTTTTCACGCCAGACCGGCATCTGGGCGCGCAGGTAGTCATCGATCTCCTTGGCCAGTACCTGGAAGGTGGTGCTGGTGGTGCGGCCGCAACCCGGGCAGGCCGTGACACTGGGCACAAAGCTGCGCAGGCCCAGCGATTGAAGAATCTCGGAGGCGATCACCACTTCCTGGGTACGCGACTCGCCCGGTTGCGGCGTCAGTGACACGCGGATGGTGTCACCAATGCCTTCCTGCAGCAGGATACCGAGAACCACAGCGGAAGCCACCGTCCCTTTGGTGCCCATGCCGGCTTCTGTCAGGCCCAGATGCAGGGCGTAGCGCGAGCGTCTGGACAGCTCGCGATAGACGGAGATCAGGTCCTGCACGCCGCTGACCTTGCAGGACAGGATGATCTGGTTTTTATCCATGCCCATCTGCTCGGCCAGCACGGCGGAGTCGATGGCCGAGGTGATCAGCGCCTCATACATCACCTGTTTGGCGTCCCAGGGCTGGGCCCGGCGGCTGTTGTCGTCCATCAGGCCCGCCAGCAGCTCCTGATCCAGGCTGCCCCAGTTGACACCGATGCGCACGGGCTTGTTCCAGCGCATGGCCGCCTCGATCATCTGTCCGAATTGCCGGTCATGCTTGTCACCCTTGCCCACGTTGCCGGGGTTGATGCGGTATTTCGACAAGGCCTCGGCGCAGGCCGGGTAGTCGGTCAGCAAGCGATGGCCGTTGTAGTGAAAATCGCCGATCAGCGGCACATCGACGCCCATGCGATCAAGCTGTTCACGCACATACGGCACGGCCTGGGCCGCTTCGGGCGTGTTGACGGTGATGCGAACCATCTCCGAGCCGGCGAGCGCCAGCTCTTTGACCTGGATCGCGGTGCCAATCGCATCGACGGTATCGGTGTTCGTCATCGACTGCACGCGCACCGGCGCGTCGCCGCCCACAGTGACCACGCGCGAGCCCCACACCACGCGCGCCTGCAAGGACGTGCGCGGCCTGGGCGCTGCCGATTCGATCGGTAAACAAGAGGTCTCGGCCACTACTTCACCTCGAAACGTGCAACATTGTCCTTGCTGACGGCGCCCAAGTCGAAAGGCCGGCCACGCACCTGAACCTGGGTGGCGTCCACGCGGCCCACCACGGCGGCCAGCGGCAGGGCGCCCGACGCACCAGCTGCCTCCCCGGCGGCCAGCGTACGGCGCAATACCACCACACCCTTGGCGTCGGTGACCTCCACCCAGGATTCCGCTTTGGCCGTGAACACGATGATCCCGGCGGCTGACGGGGCCGCTGGCGACGCGGGACTGGACGGCAGCGCAGGAGCCACCGGAGCGCTGGCGGCGGTTGCTGGCAAAGCTGCAAGCGCCGCCACGCCGGGTG